>JBAXDE010000030.1:0-11850 GCA_037141115.1 Methanomicrobiales archaeon
TGTATATATTTACTAAAATATCGATCTTTCCCTTAGTTTTGGAGGGGATACCAGATTTGGCAAAAAAAAGATTTTTAAGACCGTTGACTATTCCAGCCACCGGGATACATCTTCTACGGGAGGACGTATGGAAGGGGAGAGCTCGTCAGCCGGGTACCCGACAGCACATCCCATAAGTTCCCATTCCCCGGGAGAAATTCCCAGTATTTTGCAGAACTCCGGATGACCCGACATCTGTGACGTAATTGAAACAAGCTGGAATCCCAGCTCAAGGGCGGTTGCTTTCAGCCACATATTCTCAAGGCAATGGGCTAACGACTGGTGCTCAACGGGGGGGAACCCTTTGCGTTCAGCTACCACGATAAAATACGGGGCATTGCCTACACCGGGAACACTTCCGATCTTCTGGATCATGCCAAGGCGCTGGACAAAGGTCGCTGCCATCTGGCGCAGCACCGGGTTCGTTTCCATCTCCCTCTCCAGTCCCTTTGCCATGATGCTTACTTCTTCCATGATGAGAGGAACTGCTGCATCCAGGCTTTTCGATCCCTTCTTCATCACAAAGAAACGTCGGAAATAATCCTTTGATCCCCCGACGGCGGCGGCTGCATAGGGTGCAAGCAGACCTGCGTGAAGAATACGGCGGATCTCATCCTCTTCAGGAAACTCGGGCCTGAACTGCCGGTAGGAACGGCGGTCAGCAAGTATCTGGTCGAGATACACGTTCTTCTGTTCGAAAATATCGTCGCACATACAAATTTCCTTTCACAGAAATGTGTATGGCGGGCTATTGAATGTTGCCAAGAAAAAGTTCAAGGTTTGAACGGTATCGCGGTTACCGGTGTACTGCATGCAGCACACCCATCACCCCAAGCGCCGCATGAACCGGTTTCCGGTCGATCTCAAAAACGTAATGTTCCCCGATATAATCAAGGAGAGCCGGATTCGGGCGTCCCCCAATAGGGGGCTGGTGCATCTCCATCTCAATTCTCCGGACGCCCGCTAGTTCAGGAGGATTGATCAGCCATTCTGCTCCCTCACAATCACATTTCAGGAAATCGCAGCCTCCAGCCCGTTCAAAGATCTTTTTCAGCGTATAGGTTGAGGTGCTTACCCGCTGATCATCCCAGCAGATCAATGCTGGTTTCCCGTTACCCAATGCCCCTTCCACAACATTGACGGAAACATCATTTGCGCGGATATTATTCCGGAGCAGTGCAGCAGTTACCGGTTCGACAGCAGTCACACTCCGGGCAACCCGGGCAGCCCGGATACAGAATGCACCAACATTTGCACCGATATCCACGACAATATCTTCGGGGCGGATATCATTGAAACTGTACTCACTGACTTCCGTAACCTGGCGAAATGGTGCGTCCCGCGAAAGAAAGGTTACCGGTTCGTCTTCTGGCAACAGAGAGGGGAATACATTGTGCGACACCTTCATACCCGGTTTTAGTCGTGGGTTTTGATGAAAGTTCCGTCATCATATTCCAGGAATGCCTGCTGCAGTTCCTCCCGGGTATTCATGACAATGGGTCCGCGCCATGCAACCGGTTCGCGGATCGGTTTTCCGGCAATGAACAGGAAACGAAGGCCCTTTTCAAAAGAACGTACCCAGAATGAGTCCCCATCGCTGAACAGGATCAGGTCATGGTTACCCACCCGGTATCCATCTTTGGCATCAAAAGTGCCTTCGCCCACGAAGACGTAGGCCATTGCGGTATGATTCGCCGTTACCCCGTGGGTAAAAACGGTGTCAGGACCAAGAGTTATATCAAGATACTGGGGATCAGCAATAATATTCCGGACCGGCCCTTTTACACCGTCAACTTCACCGCAGATCACCTTTATGGAAATATCCTTATGGGGAGTAACAATGGGAATCTGGTCCGCCTTAATCTCCTGGTAACGGGGTTTCATCATCTTGTTCGCCCGGGGCAGGTTCACCCAGATCTGGAACCCGCCCATCCGGCCGTTTACCGCTTTTGGCATTTCGGAATGTATGATACCCGATCCCGCGGTCATCCACTGGACATCACCGGCTTCAACACTGCCGGCATTTCCCATGCTGTCGGCATGCTCAACAGACCCGTTGAGCATGTACGTGACGGTTTCGATACCCCGGTGCGGGTGGGAAGGAAATCCTGCAAGGTAATCTTCTTCGCGGGGCGAGCGGAAATCATCCAGCATCAGGAATGGGTCAAACTGGGGAACCTCGTAATACCCGAAAGCCCGGTGTAGCCGGACACCTGCTCCTTCCACAGTTGCATAAGCTGAAAGGATCCTTTCTACCATCCGCACCCGTTTCATAGAAGAGGAACTGGAAGTAATGGCTCATTAAGGTATTGGTCCATTAAAAAAAATCGCCTAAACCGATCGCATTTATTGGCTGAGGAACCGTACATTCCGGCACTCATGGGACTTAAGGGACAGTTACGGGGAATCATTCCCGATCATGCACTCGGAACGCTCTCTGATCATTTCGAGGTGATCGGGAACATCGCAGTCATCTCAATCCCCCCGGAACTGTTGGACTATAAACAAGTCATCGCACAGGATATCATCTCCCGACACAGGAATATCGGGACAGTGCTCAGTAAAGTCGCCGGTGTCTCCGGCAATAAAAGGACGGCCGGGTATGAAATTCTCGCGGGAAACACGACGGTTACACTCCACCACGAATTCGGGTTTGCGTATCGTTTCGATCTGAGCAGGGTCTTTTTTAATGCCCGACTGGCCACTGAAAGGAAACGGGTCACCGACCTGATCGTATCTGGCGAGAGGATTTTTGTACCGTTCTGCGGAGTAGGACCGTTTGCCATTCCGGCAGCTGCCAAGGGTGCTCAGGTTACAGCAGTGGAACAAAATCCTGACGCTTATATCTGGCTTGAGAAAAACATTCATCTCAATAAGGTTGAAAAAAATATCATTGCCCTCCAGGGAGATGCATTTGATACTGGGCTGCTTCCGCACCGGCAGTTCGATCGGTTGATTATCCCAACACCTTATGGCATGGACATGATTCTCGATATCCTCTCACCCCTCGCAGTCAAGGGAGGAATGATCCATTTCTACACCTTCAAAACCCGGAACCAGATTCCAGCACTGGTTGAAGAATATACAGAGAAAGGGTTTGACGTCATCGGGTACAAACGCTGCGGGAATGTGGCTCCGGGCGTGAGCCGCTGGGTCTTTGATCTTCAGCGGGATTAGATTACCGTAAATGAAAACAGGGAAGAGATCTCCTGCCGGAACAATTTCCGCAAAAAAAACAAACGATCGTTAAAAATAGGATTTTTCTTTCACTGAAAATTGATTCCGGTAAAAAAAGATCTCGGCACACTTTGTTATTAACTTAATATCCGATGAATTGACAGTTTGTTACCGACTTTTAAAAAGGGGAAAAAATCTCCCTACTATCTCAAATTATGGCCGTCTCAGGAATAATGCGATACAGCCAAATGCACCCGCAATCGAGAGGGGAATCGCCATTGTCGGGAATTCGGGGGCGGAGGTACAATCGGTAATTATTGTAGTTACGGAGTTCGAGATTTGTGAAATGGTATAGGCGTTGACATTATTCCCGTACCAGGATGATACAGAATTTGTTATTGTTGCTTCCATGGTTGGCTTTGCAGTAAATGTTACTTGTTTTGACCACCCGCTGTTAACCGGGCCGAATGTCCAGGTGATTTTATTGGACGCCGGATCATAGACCCCCCCATCAGAGAGAATGACATCAATGAATCCAGTGGGCAGGACATCTTCGATTTTTACATAATAATTGTTTGTACCGGAATATGCAGCCCCGATTGTGTAGCTCATATCACAATCAGTACATGCGGTAGCGGGGCCTGCTTTGGTCAGCTGAACTTCGCAATCCTTGACTACCGTGGTTACGGTGTTGGAAGTTATCTTGTTCGAATATCCATTGGGAGAATTTTTTGGTGTAACCCAGGAATCTGCCGAATTTTTCAGACTGGCAGTCGGCAAACCCGTTTTAACCGTGACTTTCAGGTCTTTGTATTTTGTCGTTTTAGGTTCATAGATCCAGGTAACTTTTCCGGAGGAATAGGTACCTCCATCGGTAGAGGAGACATAAGTCACCCCGGATGGGAGAGTATCTACCACTTTTACCAGGTACCCGTTCAATGAATCATGGCTTACATTGATTGAATACGTGATTTCACTATTATCACATGCATTGGCAGGGCCAATTTTGTTCAGATATGCATGACACGCTGCTGCCGGGGATATCACCAGACAGAGCACAGCGATAATTATCACTCCTGCTATACGATTTTTATTCAATCCTCTCGCACCATCCCTGAATACTTGCCCATAACAGATCCTGCCAATCCGGCCATACTAAACCAAACTCATCAGACTTTATCAATTGACGCAAGGCAGCAGTGCAAGGCATCTGGTCAAAAGGAGGAATTCCGGGCTTTGTTGAAAATCTCCTGAGACTCATTTTTCGTAACGTCATAAGGTTGAGAATAAAGCAGCGGAGTTTAAACAGTGGATTTCAACAAAAAGCCGTATTCCACAAAATATGGATGACCGGAAAAGATTTACGGATTTTTTTTAAAGGAAGAATCGATGGTTAACGCTTTTGAAAGCACTGAAATCCTGGACCCCGGCTCTGTCATAAGCCGCCAGGTGCCTTTGGGAGTTTATTCGCCCCGACCATAGTGCAGGATAAACAGTGCCATATACTCGTCCGCATAGCAGGCTGAGTCGCTCCAGAGCGAAAATTCCGGTCCCAGCACCGTTGTGAAGAGATCATTCCACTGGGTTCTGAGCATGTGATAATCAGTTCTCTCGCCCCGCGGCTCTGTCAGGATAGAGACCACTTCAGTCATGAGAAACATATCCACGCAATCCGTGACTTCATCAGCGGGTGCATCATGTTCAAAAACAAAAGAGATCATTCTCCCGTAGGACTGGTAAACGGAAAACGCAAGTTCTGGAGAGTACAGGTCAGGAGTGTCATTATTTGCATCCATCTCAAAGAGCACAAAGTGATCGATGCACGGTTTGAGCCGCGCCAGATGGACACGTTTGTCTTCGAGTGGCATGTGGTGGTATGCCAGGGAAGAAAATGCGATCTCATAATGGTGACGGAGTCCTGCCGAACAATCCTGAATGCATGCATTCTCAGTAGTGATGGGGATGCCAGGGAATGCATTGCCAACCGTCTTTTTTGCAAGGGCAATCATGGCCGGGGATGGATCGATCAGGTGGATTTCTGAGATCTGGTTTACCTTTCCGGACTCCAGCAGTTTGGACAGGAGCATCACCGTAAGTCCGCCATCCCCGCATCCAATATCCATAAACCGGATGGGCAGGTCAAAGGGAGGAAGTGAATGGGCGACCCGGTGCACAATGCGTTCCCTTACGATTTTCATGGTCGGAATATTGGAGAAATGAACAAAAGGGCGGCGATCTTCAAATGCTATCGCAGGTTTGATCATTTTCCCGTTATGCCGCTGCAAAAAGCCCATAAAATATGCAGATGAGAACTGGCCATCATCTTCATACTTCGAACCTGCCTCGAGCCATTCGATACCGGGATTCTCCTTTCCCTGTGCAGCGAGAAGGGTACCGATGTAAAAACAGAATGCTGATAAGAGATTTTTACGGATTTTTAATTCGTACATTGCGGGTTTTAGATCATTCTCTGCGATCTCTCTGGCATACCGGGCCCACCGGGTTTTTTCCTGTTCTGAAAGAAAGAGCATGGATCAGTACCACATATCTCATTATTCGGTCTTCCTGTTGGTCATGACAGGCAAAAATTATAACGGTTCGCATCCGGTGAAAGGGATTACCGTCCAAAGTATGCCTTAGGAATAGGAATGTGTAAAAAAAGAAATACTGCGATAATTCATCGCGATCCTACCCTTTGAGACTCACCGGTTTTTCCAGCCAGACTCATGTATGCTCTACATTTTTTATCTGCCATAGATCCCAAATCGGGAAATCCTGCCGGATATTTCATCCGAAAGAACAGGCTTTTTTAGATCAGGGTGTTTACATCACCCTTCTCTCTATGATAGAGCAGGTACAGTGCAGCAAGGAGAATCGGGAAAAGGAGATCTACCCATAACACCCCGCCGATATTGTTGGGAGAGACATCGCCATGCACAACAAACTCGTACACATGGCCAAGACCTGCACCAAACAGGAACAATCCCCCGCCAATGATCGCAGCAAGCCAGAAATGATCGTGATACTTCAGGCACAGGATGCCGACAATTCCGATAGCTGCATCCCACATGCCCACTTCGCGCTGGAAAGGACTGCCGGTTGCCCAGCCAATAGATTCTGCTACCCGATCTGAAAAAAGCAGGTGACCGATTCCGCCCCAGAGCAGGGACAAACCCAACCCACAGACGAGCTGCCACATCAGTATGATCTCCAGTTTCCGGTGGGAGTCTGCGGTTTTTTTCTCACGGTTTATATGTACCAGGGCAACTATTCCTCCAAGAAGCGGAAAGAGAAGCGCCCAGATAATTTCCATAAGGCTCATAGGTTGGATCTGTGCTGGATGAAAATTTAAGACCTGCCATCCGTCTGAAGAAAACTCGAAACGAATAAAAAATGGTTTTTTTAAAGAAAGATTATACCGGAAGAACCCGGCTGCCATATATCTCGTTGATAACCTGCCCAAGTCCCATGTAAAGGGCAAGCAGACCGGCAACAAGACCCACAAATCCCCCAAGGTTGAGGATGAGGGCACTTCCAGTGAGTTGCGCTGCAACAAGTAAGATCACCAGGAGCAGGACCATGAAAACGGTAAATGCCAGCAACTTATGCATCTTTAATGTACAGATAAACAGGCCTAAGATGAGAAGTCCCCAAACGGCCAGAAATGCTGCGAGATCAACAGGTCCCGGTGCTTTTGCCAGGCCCAGTGCGGGAAGGATCATCAGCGTGGCAAACGAGATCCAGAAAAATCCGAAACTGCCAAAAGTGAGCATCCCAAACGAGTTGTTCTTCTTCCACTCCATAAGCCCGACAATTACCTGAGCTAATCCCCCATAGAAGATCGCCATTGCAACGATGGGACTTCCCAGTGCAGTGAATCCGGCATTGTGGAGACTGAGTAAGATCGTAGTCAGGCCAAAGGCACACAGGCCCAGCGGTGCCGGGTTAGCCGAATTATCCATCAGGAAGAGATTATTCCGGTTCTTTTCTTCGATATGTTCCATTGAATCATCTCACGTATTTTTCTGGTGCAGATCCTTTTTTTGAATGTTCACAGGTGAAATTGCATTGAATGATAACTTTCAGATAGCAATTAAACCCGTTACACCACCAAATAGAGGTGATACTGCAGCCAATGTGGTGCACACAATCGCTTGAAACGTGTACTACCCGGTAAACTTATGGTGATTAATATTTAATATTGTGCACCACACATCGAGGTTTGTCTGCAGTATATGCACCACAATCCCGCACAATATAATAAAGTTGCACCAAACACTATGTCACGGCAATAAACAGATACGACAGATGATGCCGTGATAAAAGATAACAGAGTCATCCCCCCTTAACACGAGATGATAGTAACCGGCTGTTCAATCCTCAAACTGTGGTGAGTCTTCGTGCCGGGCACCACGGATAAAAATTTTTTCTAAGGGAACTCCGAAAAAATCCGATATCCGGAACGCAAGGTCAAGCGATGGATCATATTTTTCTTTCTCTATTGCAAGGATGGTCTGCCGGGTTACCGCCAGTTTGTCAGCCAGGGCTTCCTGTGTGAGATTGTGCAATGCCCGATAAACCTTGATCCGGTTCTTCATCCTTACGGTACCTCGTATTTTTGGAGATTATGGTGGTTTCTGTAAACGAAAGTTATAAATGGGTTATGAATGCGGACTGGTGATCCCGGAAGGGACTGACACGGTTATTCCGCGATTCGTAGTGCATAGAAGACAATGATTACAAGGGTCAGGAGAACAATCAGTGCACTCCAGAGCACCGGATTATTGATAGTCCGGGAGTGCCGTTCATGTATTGCTACCGGATACATCAGTGAAAAACCGGTATAGACACCGATATAAATGAGAATATCCGGCAAAAACCTGCTTTCAGGAACATTGAGAATATTTTTTAAAACAATCACCAGGGCAAACAGGCACGCAGCCGCAGTCAGGGCAAAGCGGATTCTCCCCTCCCCAAGACAGTGAGCAATACCGGGATCTCTTTTACAATCATCAGAAAACGGATGAACTGATGAAGACCAGGTTCGTTTGATCATATTCTTGCAACTCCACGAAAATTTGGGTAAAGTAAATTATACTTTACATTTTAAAAAGTATGTTTAACCTTTTGGAATATAAATTTTACTAAAAAAAGTGATTTATATCTGTTCGGCGCAACCAGCCATACAGAAATACTTCCCTGCATTATGCCAGTAAACTCTGTATATTTGGATATCATGATATCCCAGTAAAAAAAATCGTATAGCAAGGATCATATGCAGCAGGGACCAGTGATTATCGGGCTTATCCAGATGGCTGTCGGAATTGACCCGGATGCTATGCTGAAAGTAGCACAGGACAAAGTAGAGCAGGCAGCAAAAGCAGGTGCTAACATTATCTGCCTCCCGGAACTGTTCAAAACCCGTTACTTTCCCCAGCATATGGGTATTGATCCATCAGAATTTGCAGAAACGATCCCGGGAAATTCAACTCAGGTTTTTTCAGAGATTGCCCGGGCTCACCAGATAGTGATCATCGTTCCGCTTTTAGAAAAAACACCGGATGACAGGTTCTATAACTCTGCTGTGGTGATCGATGCGGATGGCACCGTTTCTGCCCCCTATCATAAGGTGCACATACCCCAGGATCCCGGCTTCTTTGAGAAAGGATACTTTTATCCCGGTGAGAGTTACCGGGTTTTTGATACCCGGTACGGGCGTATTGCGGTCCTCATCTGTTTTGACCAGTGGTTCCCGGAGGCCGCACGCTGTGTTGCCTTAGACGGGGCAGAGATCATATTCTACCCGACAGCAATCGGACATCCCGGGGGCGATGAACCGGTTGAAGGGGACTGGCAGGAGGCATGGGAGTTGATCCAGCGGAGCCATGCAGTTGCAAACAGTGTCCATATCGCGGCTGTAAACAGAGTTGGGAAGGAAGAGGCATGCCGGTTCTTTGGGGGATCATTTGTCTGCGATGCTTTTGGCAAGATCCTGGCTAAGGCCGGCGACAGTGAAGAGACCATTATAGTACCTCTTGATCTCTCTATGAATTCCGCAGTCCAGGAATCCTGGGGATTTTTCCGGAACCGCCGCCCGGAAACATACGGGCGTATAGTCACAGGGTTTCCGGGAGAAAACGGGGTATTTCCCCATTTACGAAAAGAAGATACCCCGAGGAACCGGGGATTCCACATGCCGGCTGAATGGGAGCCCCATGATGCAGTCTGGCTCTCATGGCCACACAACCAAAATACCTTTCCCCATCTTGATGCTGTCGAAGAAGCGTACTATGAGTTCATCCTCGCAGTACACGTTTCGGAGCGGGTTGAACTCTTTGTACCTACCGCTGTTATCCACCGTAAGGTCAGGGCTCGACTCCGGGAAACAGGTGCAGACCTGTCACGGATCACCATTCATACCAGCGAGTATTCGGATGTCTGGATACGGGATTATGGCCCGACATTTCTTGTCAACCGGGCTCTGAAAAAGACCGCCATAGTCCACTGGGACTTCAATGCATGGGGTGGAAAATACGAAGACCAGATCCGGGATGGCAGGATCCCCCTTGCTATCAATCGCAGACTTTGCCTGCCTATATTCACCCCGGGAATGGTGCTCGAGGGAGGCTCGATTGACGTTAATGGTCAAGGAACAATGCTGACTACCCGGGCGTGTCTCCTCAACCCCAACCGTAACCCTGACCGGTCAGCAGATCAGATCGAAGAAAAACTCAAAGAATATCTTGGTGTCGAGAAGGTGATCTGGCTTAATGACGGGGTTGTGGGTGATGATACGGATGGCCATATCGACGATATTGCCCGGTTTGTCGGCCCATCAACGGTTGTCTGTGCGTACGAAAGGGATATCGCTGATGCAAATTACCCGGCCCTGCATGACAATTATGAGATCCTCCGGCAGTCCTGTGACCAAAACCAAAAACCCCTTTCGGTCATCAAACTGCCTATGCCTGCACCAGTAATCGATGGCGATGAACGTTACCCGGCCAGCTACACAAATTTCTATATCGGAAATTCAGTAGTTATTGTCCCGGTGTTTCAGGATTCACACGATGCTGAGGCACTGCGGATCTTAAGTGATCTCTTCCCGGGGCGGGAAGTGATCGGCATCAATGCCCGGACCATGGTGGAAGGATTCGGTACTTTTCACTGCGGTACCCAGCAGCAGCCACGGTTGTAAGCATCGGGCGGGTACCCGGGGAAAAAGAGAAAGTAACCGGTTATTCCCCACGCTGTTTTTCATAACCGCGGAAGATATGGGGGGGTCATCAGATCACCCCGTTTTTGAGTCTTTGGCCCTCACAGGATTGCAGCAGGCGAATTTCCAATGCCGGAAAAATAATAGATTCTTATGTTCATAGCCGGTTTTCCCTTAATTTTGATAACCCCTTCCAGTTCTAGAGTTTTGAGGATCCAAAAGTCAGTTCCTGAACAAAAAACGGTTTTAAAAAAAAATGTGCCCACTATTTTCAAATGGTACCGTACCATTCAAAGATACTCAGGGATCCGTAGGCAGGGGAGCAGTTCCCCTGCACACAACCAGACTTGTCGGTACTACACTCACCGAACTTTTTGCAATATGGGATTCAAGCGATACCTTAATCCGGTTGATGATATCCTGAACCTCGCACATCTTCTTCTCACCATCAAACTCTAAGAATATCTCGATATATACCCGGTTTCCCGAACGTCGTGAACGAACGCCATGCAGGGCAGTGTAATCGTGAAAGAAAACAGCAAGATGCCGGACTATTACCATCTGGAGTTCTTCATCAAGTGTCTTGTCGAGCAGATCGGGCAGGGATGTGGTGATCACACGGTATCCGGAGAAGAGAAGGAATCCTGCGATCACAAAGGAGGCAAGCGGATCAATATACAGGGACCAGCTGTAGGCAGACAACTCCAGAGTAGCATCAGGGAAACCAGGACCGTAAAATCCGAGAACGCCTTTGTACGGAATAACTTCCATTGTGAATCCATGATCGGGGATGGGTCTCTCTGGTTGAACCGGTAATTCTTCAGCCAGAGATAGGAGTTCATGCTCACACCAATCACCATGAGAATGATACCCAGCATAACCCCCTCATGAACCAGTTCTCCCGGAACCGCGATACGATACAGGGCAACTACAAAGACGATCATCAGCGAGATAAACATCACACCGCCGGTGATGACAGAGGTGATCGTCTCCATCTTGCCCATGCCATAATCATATACACCGACACCGCCTTTTGCCATCTTGCGGATTGTAAGATATGCAAGGAACGTTGCAATGATCTCATTGCCACATTTCACCGCATCGGCAAACAGGACAATCGAGCCGGAAAGGATTGCTGCCACGATATCCGGGATCCACAGGACAAAGTCAATAATCAGGCTTATCAGGATAGTCCGCTGTTTGGCTGCATAGGAACCCGGCTCCTCATCACCATCGAAAGATACTGCATGTGACATGGCTTACATTCTCAAATTGGTTTTTATGACTAAAAAGACCGTGGGATTTCTTTCCGGGATGAATTCATATTTCTCATGAGAAAAAGAGAGAAACCTTTTTTTTTATTTACCCTAACTTTGCCAGTTTGATCCCAATAGATGCAGAAGGTGCAACCTCTCGCA
>JBAXDE010000031.1:0-11661 GCA_037141115.1 Methanomicrobiales archaeon
ATGATTAGAGATCAGGGCGTTTTCGATTTTACAGTAAATTGTTTACACTATCGAATTATTAGGTGTGGTTATTTTTTCTGGATATTTAGATATTAGATCATCCATTCAACATTTTAACATTACTTTTGATTTTTTGAAAGTGGTGATAAATTGGTAATTACTACTACTACCACAATGTTTATTGATTTACAAGTAGGTTATTACATAAGGGTTGATTGAAGTGCCACCAGTGAATCGAATAAAACAAATCAAAGTGAAACCCGTAAAAATGGAGTTCATAAAAAACTCCGATTGGACAAAACTAGAATCGAAAATCAATACTGATTTCACAGAAATAACAAAATATATCCGCCACTCTCAACATTAATTTTTTCCATCCAACTTGATTTCAATCCTCCCCAACCGTGCTACACACTAGCACACACGATTATATACCCCCGGCACCATACAATAAACTATGCAGGACGAGTGCCACAGCATTCATGAGGGTTTTTTTGCCCGTGAATGTCTTTATCTCCACTAGCCCATCACCCGCCCCATGCATACTTGTCAGTCACATTTCTGAACAGCCCGAAACCAGTACCGCAGGGTATCCGGTTTTCGCATTTTATTTTAGCCGCTTTAGCCAGTATTTCTGGTATCGTTAAAGCCCTCTGGTTCGCTTTATATATCGCGAATGCAAGAGGGAGGTAGTTGTTGTTACTATGAGAGGAAAGGAAATTCGTCTGGAAAGAATCATGAACCGCAATACGAAGAAGACCATCATCGTCCCCATGGATCACGGCGTCTCGGACGGCCCCATCCCGGGCCTCATCGATATGGGCCAGACCGTCAATCTCGTGGCGGATGGCGGGGCAAACGCGGTGATCGGTCACGTGGGGCTTGCACTCTACGGCCATCGCCAGGGTGGCCGGGACATCGGCCTCATCCTGCATCTCTCGGCCAGCACGAAGCTTGCGCCGGATCCCAACAGCAAGGTGCTGGTCAATACGGTGCAGAACGCCCTCAAGATGGGAGCCGACGCGGTCTCGATGCATGTGAACATCGGGGCCGAGTCCGAAGAGAGGATGCTCCAGGATCTCGGCATCGTTGCGGTCGAGTGCATGGAATGGGGCATGCCGCTCCTTGCGATGATGTACCCGCGGGGCAAGAACATCAGCGTTGCCAATGACATCGACCAGGTCAAGCTCGCGGCCCGGGTGGCTGCGGAACTCGGGGCCGATATCGTCAAGACTGTCTACACGGGGGACCCGGAGTCGTTCCGCGAAGTCACACGGGGCTGCCCGGTGCCGGTCGTAGTGGCCGGAGGTTCAAAGACCGATGACCGCAAAACATTGGAACTGATAGAGGGGGCAATGGCAGGCGGGGCTGCGGGCATCTCGATTGGCAGGAACGCCTTCCAGCACAAACACCCGGACAAGTTCGTCCGGGCCGCGGCCTGCATCGTGCACGCCAACAAGAGTGTAGAAGAAGCACTCGCAATATTATCTGATCCATCAGGATCAGGACGGGCAAAATGATCGGCAAGGACATCAGGATCGAACGGATCATGGATCGCAACACGGGCAGAGCAGTCATCGTGCCGATGGATCACGGGTTCTCGATGGGGCAGATCGATGGCCTCCTCGACATGACGCAGGTCATCTCGGACGTGAGCAACGGTGGCGCAAACGCGATCGTGCTCCACAAGGGCCTGGTCAAGCGGGACCACCGGAAGCACGGCCGGGACATCGGGCTCTTCATCCACCTTTCCGGCAGCACATCGTTAAACCCGGATCCGAATGACAAGGTCCAGGTCTGTACCGTGGAAGAGGCGATCACGCTCGGGGCCGACGGGGTCTCGATCCATATCAACCTCGGTGCACCCAATGAGTCCAAGATGCTGGAGATCGGTGCCAATGTGGCCCGGGACTGCAACCGCTGGGGCATGCCGCTCCTCATCATGAGCTACCCGCGGGGCAGGGGCATCGACTCGTTCTCACCGCAGACCATCGGGCACGCGGTCCGGGTGGCCGAAGAGCTCGGCGCTGATCTCATCAAGACCAACTACCCCAATGACCCGGCAGCGTTCGGGAAGATCGTCAAGGCCTGCTCGGTGCCGGTCTTCATCGCGGGCGGCGAGAAATGCGCAGACCTTGAGTCCCTCCAGATCATCCGGGACTCGGTCAATGCCGGTGGCGCCGGGGTCTGTGTTGGGAGGAACGCCTTCCAGCGCAAGGACACCAAGTCATTCGTCCAGGCCCTCTGCAACGTGGTGCACCACAACGTGGACCCGGCAAAGGCGCTGGAGCAGCACAAATGAAACAGTTCTGGGTCGATATCCGCCCCTGGAACAAGGAAGTCGCCACCACCGCCATCGAGAGCGGTGCGGATGCGCTGGTCGTCGATAAGGCCGAAGATGTAAAACGTCTCGGCCGGATTGCAACAGTTGCAGTGGACGGGGATATCAAGCCCGGGACCGATGTCACAGAGTGCACCATCACCGACAAGGCAAGCGAGAACAAGGCAGCAGGTCTCGGCAAGCACAAGCCTGTCATCGTCACAACCAGTGACTGGACCGTCATCCCGCTCGAGAATCTCGTGGCCCAGTCCGACCATATCATCGCGAGGGTGAAGAACGTAGCCGAGGCAGAGATGGCAATCCATGTCCTGGAGAAGGGCGTGTACGGCATCCTCCTCACCACAACCGATCCCGCTGTGGTCAAAGCAGTTGCCGCGATCCTCAGGAGCACGACCGGAAAAGTCGGTCTCGTGCCATTCAAAGTAACAAAGATCCAGCCCGTTGGCATGGGTGACCGGGTCTGCGTGGACACGTGCTCGATGCTTGCCGATGGCCAGGGCATGCTGATGGGCAACACCTCGTCTGCCATGCTGCTGGTCCATGCCGAGACCCTTGAGAACCCCTACGTGGCCCCGCGTCCCTTCCGGGTGAATGCCGGCGCCGTGCATGCGTACATTCTCCTGCCGGATGGCAAGACCGCGTACCTCGCGGATCTCGTAACCGGCGGACAGGTGCTGGTCTCCGATGCGAAAGGCACCGCACACTCCGCCATTGTCGGCCGGGTCAAGATCGAACGCCGGCCCCTGCTGCTCGTTGAGGCATCAGCCGGTCCGGCAAAGGTGAGCATGATCCTCCAGAATGCCGAGACGATCCGTCTCGTAACTCCGGACGGGAAAGCCATCTCGGTTGTCAGCCTTGCGGTTGGCGATGAGATTCTCGGCAGCATCCTTGAAGGCGGCCGGCACTTCGGGATGGCTGTTAAGGAAACCATCCGCGAGAAATGATCATGAAAAAGGCAGGCATCATTGGCGGAACCGGCAAGATGGGCCGGCTCTTTGCAAAGGTTTTTGAAAAGGCCGGGTACGAAGTGCTGGTCTCGGGACGAAAGACGGTCATCACGGCAGCCGACATTGCACAGCAGTGCGATATCGTGATAGTCTCGGTCCCCATCCGCGACACGGTAAAAGTCATCAGCGGGATCGCACCGCTCATGCAGCCCGGCCAGCTCCTCTGCGACTTCACCTCGCTCAAGGTACGACCCGTGGAAGCGATGCTCCAGTCAAAGGCGGATGTGATCGGCCTCCACCCGATGTTCGGGCCAACGGTCAAATCCATCAGCCGCCAGACTATTATTGTATGTCCCGCCCGGGCTGACAAGGCCCGCGTCGCAGCACTCGTCGCGGTCTTTGAAGCACAGGGCGCGATCTGCACGATTGCAACGCCCGAAGAGCATGACCGGATCGTGGCCGTGGTGCAGGGCCTCACCCATTTCGTGACGCTCTGTATGGCCGACACCGTCCGCAGGCTCGGCATCGATCTCATCAAGACCGGGCAGTTCGAGAGCCCCGTGTACCAGATCGAACTCTCGCTGGTCGGGAGGCTGCTCTCGCAGGACCCGGCGCTCTATGCCGACATCCTCCAGCAGAACCCCTATGTGCCCGAAGTCCTGGCCGCCTGCCGGAGTTCGGCAGCAGATCTCGCCGCGATTGTGGAGGCAAAGGACCCCGAACAGTTCCGGGCATTCTTTGAGAAGAACAGCCGCCACCTTGGCAAGTATTGCGAGGAAGGCCAGAAGACCACCGATGCCCTGATCGAATGCATGGTGAACCGATGAAACTTATCACGCTCGGACCCGAGGGCACCTTCTCCCACGAAATGGCACTGAAGCTGAACCTCGTACCCCCGGAGGATCTCGTCCTCCTCCCCACTATCAACGGCATCACGGCCGCAGTTGCGAGGGGCGACGGATACGGCATTGTCCCGATGGAGAACTCCGAGGCCGGCAGTGTCGGCGAAACCCTTGACGGCCTGGCCCGGCACCCGCTCTTCATCACGGGCGAGATGTACATGCCCATCCACCACAATCTCTCCTCGCTTGTACCGCTCGAAGAGATCCGCGTCATCTACGCCCATCCCCAGACGCACGAGCAGTGCAGCGAAGCCATAGAGAAATGGGGCGTGCCGGTCATCCACACGAGCAGCAATGCCGCAAGTGCGCTCGAAGCAAAAAAGACCCCCAATGCCGGCGCCCTCATCCCGGTCATCGCAGCCGGGCTCTATCATATGCCCATCCTCGTCCGGAATACCGAGAACAATCCCTCCAACACCACCCGGTTCGTCCGGATCTCCCACAAACCCCTGCCCGACGCTGCACCGGAAAAGTGCAGCATCCTCATTGACCCGAACGCCGACCGGTCCGGCCTGCTCCATGACCTGCTCGAAGCCTTTGCCAGCCGGAAGATCAACCTGACACGGATCGAGTCCCGGCCATCCAAGCGCAAGATTGGCGAATACGTCTTCTTCCTCGACACCTCCTGGTCCCCCAAGACCGCGGGTGCGATCGCAGAACTCAAAACCATCACGAGCGTCAAGGAACTCGGCTGTTACCGGAAGATTGAGGTGCCGGCATGATAGTAACCCTGCAGAAGATCCATGATGTGGACCTGACCGTATCGGCCCCGCCCTCGAAGAGCTACACTCACCGGGCCCTTATCGCCGGGGCACTGGGCAAAGGCCGGACGATCGTCACAAACCCGCTCGATGCAGAAGACACGCATCTCACGCTCGCCGCACTCCGGACACTAGGCGTGCAGGCTGACCGGGAAGGCGACAACATCACCCTTGAAGGATGCGACGGCCTCCTGCCGGCCGGGGACGGGACAATCCTCGACCTCAACAACTCCGGCACCAGCCTCCGTCTCCTCACCTCCCTCGCCCTGCTCTGCCGGCACCCGGTCACCCTGACCGGCAGCCAGCGGATGCAGGAGCGGCCCATCGGCCCGCTGGCAGCAGCTCTCCCCGTAATCGGGGGCAGGGTGGAATTTCTCAACAGGGACGGCTATCCCCCCCTCCGGGTCGGCGGCCATCTAACCGGAGGAGAGGTCACGATCGACGGCTCCATCAGCAGCCAGTTCATCACCTCGATCCTGATCGCTGCACCCTACGCGGAGAGCGAAATTGTGGTAAGGATTCTCGCCCCCCCCGCTTCCGCTTCCTACCTCGACATCACGCTTGACGTGATGAACTCCTTTGGGGCCAGAGTCGTTCGGACCGGCTACGAGCGCTTTGCGGTCAGCCCGCAGCATCACTACCGGGGCCGCACCTACGCTATTGAAGGAGACTACTCCTCCGCCTCGTACTTCTTTGCCCTTGCCGCCATCTGTGGGGGAACGGTGACGGTCAGAAACCTCTCTCCCGCATCCGAGCAGGGCGACCGCAGGTTCCTTGAAGCTCTCAAAGCAATGGGATGCACGGTGACCTGGGGATCACAGTCCGTTACTGTAGAAAATTCCGGGGAACTGCATGGCATCGAATTCGATATGGCCACCTCGCCCGACACCGTCCAGACACTCTGCATGGTGGCGGCCGTAGCCACTACACCCACCACGATCACGGGCATCAGCCATCTGAAATTCAAGGAGAGCGACCGTATCAATGGCACCGCTGACCGGCTCCGGTCGCTTGGCAGTGACGTGACGGTGGGCGACGACCGCATCACCATCCGGCCTGCTCATCTCCATGGCGGCACCATAGAGCCGGCAAACGATCACCGCACGGCCATGAGCTTTGCCATTCTGGGCTGCGGTATCGGGGGAATTACCATACAGAACGCAGAATGTGTCGAGAAATCATTCCCGGGTTTCTGGGAAGAACTGCTGGGAGTATTCCCATGAAGCGGATCGTGCTGACCGGCTTTCGCGGAACCGGCAAGACCGAAGTGGGAAAAGTCCTTGCCCGGCAGTTAAACCTCCCCTTGCTCGACACCGATGCTCTTGTTGAGATGGAGACCGGCAGGTCCATTCCCTCAATATTTCATGAAGATGGCGAAGAGCGGTTCCGGGCAGAAGAGCGAAACGTTATCGCATCCCTCCCCCCCGACAATGTCGTGATCAGCACCGGAGGCGGAGCAGTCCTTGACCCAAAGAACATGGAACACCTGCGCAGACAAAGTGTGGTCATTCTCCTCAGAGCGGATATCGATGCCATAGAACCAAGACTGGCAGGAACATCCCGGCCAGCGCTGACCAGCCTCCCGTTACGCGAAGAGATCGCAGCCCTGCTGGACCAGCGCCGGCAGCATTATTACGCATCAGCAGATTTCTGCGTGGATACGAGCGAGACCTCCCCTGCAGAAGCCGCAGGGAAGATAGTGCAATTTTTAAACGAGGGAACATCCTCTGATAAACAGCGGACAGCCGCCCTGAAATTCTTTAAATCCGGGCGGATTCCTCCCCGGGATCTCCAGAAACTCGAAGAGATATTGGTGGGTGCAGGACGCGATTCCCAGACCCGCATCATGGGGGTTGCCGGTTACCCATGCGCCCACAGCAAGAGCCCGGCCCTCTTCAATGCACTCTTTGAGCGCTATGGACTGAATTATCATTACACGTGGTTCGAGGATCCGACAATTGCTGAGATCATGAAGATCGCCCGGTCTGTTGATACAAAAGGGCTCTCGGTGACGATCCCGTTCAAGGCTGATGTGATGGAATACGTTGATGAGGTGGACGAACACGCGGCCCAGCCCATCGGCGCCGTGAACAGCGTGGTCTTTGCCAGTGGGGCAGCGATTGGCTATAACACCGACTGGCTGGGCGTGCGAAAACCGCTCGTCCACCTCAAAGGGGCAAAAGCGGTGCTGCTCGGGGCCGGGGGTGTTGCGGCGGCAGCAGCATATGCGCTCGTCGACCTCGATATGGACCTGACAATCCTGAACCGGACCCCGGCAACCGCAAAGATCCTGGCGGATCGGTTCGGCTGCACATCGGCCGACTGGGATGCCTTTGACGGGATAAAACCGGATCTTGTGGTGAACGCAACCCCGCTGGGTATGCAGCCCGACACCCGGAGCCCCCTCAAAGACGACCAGATCCTCCCCGGCATGACCGTCTACGATCTGGTATATACTCCGCCCGAGACCCCGCTCATTCAGGCAGCGCGGAAGCTTGGGTGCCAGACCATCCTTGGGACCGAGATGTTCATCCACCAGGCGCGTGAACAGTTCTACCTGAACTTCGGTATCGATGTACCGGATGCAGTTATCCGGGAGCTGGTTGCATGAACACATTTGGCAGAAATTTCAGGATCACCACATTCGGTGAGAGCCATGGGCCGGCCGTTGGCGTTGTAATTGACGGGTGCCCGCCTGGCATGGCACTTTCAGAAACAGACATCCAGCCCCTCCTTGACCGGAGACGCCCGGGCACATCTCCGCTCACCTCCCCGCGACAGGAAGCAGACCGGGTGGAGATTCTCTCCGGTATCTTTGAAGGAAAGACAACCGGAACCCCCATCGCCATGATGGTTCGAAACGAGAACCAGCAGTCAATGGACTACGAGGAACTCCGGGAAAAGTTCCGCCCGGGTCATGCTGATTTCACGTACCTGGAGAAATACGGGATCCGGGATCACCGGGGCGGAGGACGAAGCTCGGGAAGGGAGACCCTCTCACGCGTAGCAGCCGGTGCGGTGGCAATAAAATACCTTGCAGACCGGGGAATCACCATCACCGGCACCATCTGCGAAGTGCATGGAAAAACCGATCCTGCAGAAATGGAAGCCGAGATCCTGTCGGCAAAGACTGTCGGGGATTCTGTCGGGGGAATCGTGCAGCTGACTGCAATGGGGTGTCCCACCGGCCTTGGCGATCCGGTATTTGGGAAACTCGATGCGCAGATTGCTGGTGCGATGATGGGAATTGGCGCTGTCAAAGGCGTGGAGATCGGGGACGGGTTTGCAGCAGCAGGTAAGTTCGGAAGCGAGAACAACGACCAGATGACTGCGTATGGGTTTTGCAGTAATCATGCCGGGGGCATTCTGGGCGGGATCTCATCCGGCCAGGATATTATCGTGCGGATCGCAGTAAAACCAACACCTTCGATCGCAATGCTCCAGCAGACTATGAATATTCATGGCAATGCCGTTGCAATCTCTGTCAGGGGAAGGCATGATCCCTGCATCGCCCCCCGGATCGTACCGGTGGCAGAAGCGATGCTCGCACTCGTGCTCATCGACTGCCTGCTCGAACAGAAGAAATACCTGGCATGAAAATCCCCGGTTAAGGACCATATACGGGGAATCATGGTGAGATGGCATGAAACAAGGTGACCTGACCTTAGAGGAATTCCTGCGATAATCAGTACAATCAATCTCTTCAGCATAGCCGGGTTTTTTTTCAATCCCTGTTATTTTTTTTACCCATTTCCCTGCACCTAACGGGCCAAAAATTCGATTACGGTTTTATTAAGACATTTCAGCCGGATCGGGCAACCCGAACAGAAAAAATTTAAGATATCTTAAAAAGAAAAGAACGAACCATGAAATATCTTATTTTTATCCTCATACTTGTAACAGTCCTGGCAACTGCCGGATGTACCGTAGAGGAACAAACTCCCGCGGTTACACCGGCTCCGCAAATCGTTTATGTCACAGTTCTCGTAACCCCAACCACGCCAAGTACTACGGAGACAACAGCACTAACTGTCCCCCCAACACCCGGCATACCAACAGAAAGAAAAATTACTGACGGGTATTGGTGCAGGGAAACTACCATGAATATCGGGACGGCACCCACCGACATAACCGAATGCTATCGGTTCTTCCCGGACAAGACGTACAAATGGGGTTACTCTCCTGGTTGGCCTATGGGAAAATCACGAAGTTGTTCGGGGGATCCGAGTATGAAATGCACGTATGTATTGAATGGGAAAGGCCAGTATGAAGTAGAAGGAGGATACTCGTACACATTAAGCGGTGATTCGCTCATTGATGCTCACGATCCTCCATACTTCCTCTGGTCTGCCCGGGGAATACCATAATCTCCCACAACAATTTTACCATTTTTTTCTAAGCCAATGGGACAATCATTCCCCCGGAACCTGAAACCGTGTGAAGGTTCTCAGGATCGCAAAAACACTGGTAACACGGTTTTCCCATCACTAATCCGCAAATCCCGTTCAGCGGTTGCTAGACATCCTAAAGATATCGAGGGATCATATGACAGTGGCAGTTCATGACAGGCTGCCCCGCCAGCATTGTTGCCATAAAGGTTGGCTGCGGCTGCAAGAACCCGGCAAACGGAAGCATGCCAACGACCGGGAGAACTGGGAGAATAAGAGGTTGGTTTTTCATAGGTTCACCAGTTATTATCCGTGATCTATCCGGATCCAATAACTATGCCTTTAGCTGAAATCCATCATTTACGAGATGTAATCGGAAAAAGCGCGGTAATTTTTCAGATACTCTTGTTGATATTCCTTGTTCCCGGTATTATTTGCAGCATACAGGAAAATGACCATACTGCCGATCAAAAAAGGTAGTTAATAATATCCGCCACCTTCAGGAAAATCATCCAGCACTTTATAGCGGGTACCGGCAGAGGTCACAAATACCTCGCACCGGTCCTTGCCCTTTGTGCCCGGGACAATAATCTCATCACCGGGCAGGGGTTTCTTGCCACCACTCATCTCAAATTCCTTGTACGTTCCATCCAGGCTGTACAACCTCATCATGACCTTATTGATAAAACGCTCTCCCGCTCCTCCCTGGTATTGCAGGTGGATCTCGGTAGTTGTGCGATCCTTGGTGAGCAGGACATTGACCTGCTGGTCAGTGGGCATGATCCTGATGAGTTCTGTTGTTGCCGTGGGAACGGGTGTTGCAATGGTCGGCACGGTGGTTGGTGCCTGGGTAATCAGGGGAGTTGAGACGGGTGTTGCCGTTGGGGTAGCCGGAGCAGTTGTCCCGGGAATGGAAGTGCAACCCGAAGAGAGTACGCAGAGCAGGACCACAAAACCAATGATCAGGATTTTTACAGGTTTCATAGCAGGAGGCTTGTTGCTCATCCCATTTCTGATTTGCGCCATGATGTGGTGTACAGGATCACTTAAAATGGAATTACAAAAGACGATCAAAAACGAATGGATTGGATATGACTAAAAAAAGATAAGAACGCGGGACCGGTTCACCAAGGCTGAGTACCAGTTACGGTAGGATTCTTTGCATGCGCAACCCACTCGGTAAACCCGCCCTCGAACATCACCACATCCGGGTACCCGAGATACCATTTCAGGACGAGAAAGACCGAGACTGCCGTTCTTCCTGTGCCGCAAGAGCAGATGATCGTCTTGTCCGGGGTGATTCCGAGATCGGTTAAGATCAAGCGGATCTCCGCTTCCGGTTTTAGGCGGGTGGGATTTTCCGGATCCATCAGGAACGCAGCCGGGAGGCTGACCGCGCCGGGAATATGGCCTGGACGTCGCCACGGCCCCTGTCCCTCGTACCAGACAGCCGGCCGGGTATCCAGCAGTACCACATCCTCATGATCCTTTATGCGGACGCATTCTTCATACGCGATAAAAAGGTCAACGGGCATCTCAACAGTAAATCCCGATGGCAGGCATTCTCCAAAATCCTGTGCCAGCGGGCGACTTTCAGCCCTCCACTGCTCAAGACCACCATCGAGAATCATCACCCGCCGGCACCCGAACCGGACCAGGGAGTAGGCAACAAATGCCGCTTCCATCCCGTCACCGGGAACCGTTACCAGTCCATCTTTCGGCCTGCCTTCCGAATACACGACAATCGTGCTGTCCTGCTCAATCCCGAGCGTGCGGAAGAGTACCTGTGAGAGTTCAGCAGGAATCCAGCGGACAGGGATCCTGCCGGTATGCATACGGAAGAGTGCTTCATGAACATGGATGGCACCAGGAATATGTGCCGTGAAATAGGCATGGGTGTTCTGCCGGCAATCGACAATGATAAGACCGGCCTGGCCCCGGTGGGCGGCCAGCCATTCGGGGGTTACCCAACTGATGATACTGCGAGATGTACGTTCGGAGGGAATGTCTGTCATGGAACCGGGTCACACTCCAGTGATTTTTTACGAGTGTAGGCTATTGACGCTCGTTTACCGGAACAGTTATAGATTTTGCATAGATAAAAAAATCTGCTTTAAGGCAGAAACTTCGCAGAAATCCCTCAATTATTTCCATATATTTCTTTTTAGGCTCATTGTACTAAGATCTAGGGATTGAATTATAATAGGAGGGATTTGGTTTTTGCTGCAGATTGTGGGCTAGTGCTTATGGGAGGAAAAAAATTCTAAAAAAAACGTAACTATCTATATCATGCCTTGGAATCCTTTTTTAGTGTAGAATCTT
>JBAXDE010000032.1:0-11630 GCA_037141115.1 Methanomicrobiales archaeon
TACTAATATCTGATGGATATCTATGTTTTCAAAATTAACCTGACGGCAGTGGAATATCTGGAGATCGTATGGCAGGTCTTTATGGGGATTTTCGATCCAGCGGTATCCCATCCGCTCTGCAAATCCTTTCGCTTCCGCAATCGCTGCGTCCGGTTTTTTCCCGCGTGTCATGGATCCCTGCACTCCTTTGTCCCGTAACTTTCTGCCCAGGATATTCCTTCTCATTCACGGTTGAATGCAGAGTGTTGAATGCCTTCTGGTTGAATTTTTCATCAGGATGGATCCCGGCACCGGTTGATACGAGCCGGATTCACGGCCATACGTTTTCCATCTGAACCGGTTTGTATCACCAGATTGTTGTTTGTCCCACAGACACTCGTTAAAGCAAATCCAGAACATTTTATAAAAAATTATTTTGGGGCACTGGTTATATGAATGGTTACTTCATGTCAAACAACCAATAATAGAGTGGTCATACGTTAACAGATTCCTGGCACAGGGAACAAGAAGGCATACCTTCTTTGCAATCGCAAACCTGGCACGCACCGATTCGTATGCTGCCCTTTGTAAAAAAAATTGCATCAGGGCCGCAAAAATCCTGTGCCTGCCGGGATATCTGTAATCGGTTAATCCAATAACGAGGTTGAATTATGGAATCTATATCATTTGAAGCCCCGCAAGTCTTTGTGCCTGATCCTATCCATATTCACATTCTTCAGGCAGTAGGCGATAAACAAGGATGTCATATAACCCATGTGGTCGAGCAACTCCTCTCCCGCCACGGTGAGAGCAGCATCCGGTCAAATGTCCGCATCTTACTCTCCAAGCGATACCTCGACGGAGGAAAATCCAGCAGCGAGATCGTTCTCCGGCTCACATCGAGCGGACGTCTCCTGCTCCAGAAAGCAGCAATCGTCTAGTCTTCTCTTACGGGTAATTACCCATAAACAACATACCCATTTTCTTATTTTTACCGGCATTTCCATTGAACCGGAAAAAGAGGGCCCATGCTTAACGACACGCCCGGATTACGGTAATGTCACAAAGCACTGCCGCCATGCTTTCCTGCCAATGGCCCGGGTCTGGGGTCACATCCTCTGCCATGAGGACGTCCCCTGCCAAACCGGCGTTTCTCACCGCTGCCCGCTTCGATCTCTGCCCGCCCATCCAGAGTCACCACGTACTCCCGGCACACCACATTATGCCATGGATAGACGGAGACGGCCGGGAACTCCCGAAAAAAAACTGCCTTTGCACCAACAGGCCCGGGGAACAATCCCGGCCGGCCCTTTGGGATCGAACAAAACCTCAAGACCCTCAAAGTACGAGTGGTTGTCCTGGTCCGTGGAGAGTCGCGTGATCTTCACGGGACATTTCCCTGATGCAATGGGGTACCTGATGAGTGAAAATCAGAGAAAAAAACCAGTGCTTTTTTTCAGGAAAGCCCGAGGGGGGTGCCCGGGACGGCAACCACGTATGCCCGGTCCCTCATATTCTCCGGGAAGTAATGGGCATCGAACCACATGGCATCAAACTGCCCGTAATTGAAGGCGGTGATCCCATCCACCCGGTCATCGTGGCAGTCCACGGAATCAGCAAAGAGGATCACATCGTCCCAGACAGTCTCCGTACCCCGGGTGTCATAGCCGACCACTACCACCCAGTGCCCGCCCCAGTCCATCCATTCCACCATCGTGGGAATGCCGTTTTTCAGGTTCTCGCGAAGCATCTCGCGACTGCCCCCGGTTCCCCAGGTGGCATTCATGCCCTGCCGGTTGAACCAGGCCGCAACCTGTTCCGGGTTGATGCCGGTCTTTTCCGAGACATTGGGGTACATCTCCCGGGCAACCCGCTCCTCATCGGCATCGGTATTGTTCACGGACTTCCCGTACCAGGACATCACCGTCATTGCGGAAGCCGCCCCGCAACTGTAGTTGGTCATCTGCTGCCGGTAACCTTTGAGGGGAATGACGGTGAGGTGATCGTTGGATTTCAGCGTATCAAAATCGATACCCGTGTAATACTGCGGGGCAGGGAGCGATGTATCGGGCCGGTATTTCACCCCACTCTCTGCTCCACCGGGTACTGCTGAAGTGAGAACGGGACTCGTAAAGATGATAGCAAAGGCGAGCACGGTGATCGCACCCAGCAGGGCAATTATGAAAATACTATGAAGCGGACGCATTTTTTAAAAAACCTCAACCGAAACGGTACCCGCTGATCGCCAGCCACGCAATCCCGATAAGGATCAGGAGAATAATTGCGTTCATGATCTTCAGGTAGGGGATATCCGTTCCGTTTTTCAATTTCGGCATGTGCCGTGAACTCCCGGTATATCCACTACCGGTGAGAGTTGCCCTGCCGCCTTTTCCATAGGATATGCCCACGGCCGGGAGGGGTTTGCTGTTCCAGAGGGCGATATTGACGCAGTCATGGTTGGGCGGCAGCCGGCAGTCCGCGCAATATTTTCCGCCACAGTACTGGCAGGAGAACGGGAGCACAACTTCGTTTCCACAGCGATCGCACCGGGTCATTACAGATTTGTTGGATGAGCCCGGCTATTAAGAATTCTGATTCGACCAGACCCCACAGGGCTCATCAACAGGATCCAGACTTTCAAAAAAAGTTTGGGTCATAGTTGAATGAACGGCACCATACCCGCCCGGGCAAAGGCAATGAATGCAAACCCGGCCAGGACTATGACAAAGAACGCTGTTGAGACAATGCTCCGGAGCACCCTCGGGCGGTGCGCCGGGATATGGAGATCTGCCCAGGTATGGGCCTCAAAGAGATGGAGGAAGAGAGCGCAGAGGAGATAGGTTGCATAGATGGCAAGCATCATTCCGCAGGCAGTTGCCCCCCAGTTGAAGAGCGATGCAACCAGGGCCCAGATGCCGATGGCCAGGTTGGCATACCCCACTTCGAGCTGGAACTCGGGGTGATCCTGCCGCCAGCCCATCCGGACCTGATCGGAGCGGAAGTACACGGAATGGCGGACAAAACTGATAATTCCCACCACGCCAACGAGGACTGCGGCTGCTATCCGTATCGCGATATCGATGTTGATAAAAAAATAAAAGATGCTGATGAAGATCCCGATCATGGATATGGCCATGGTCGCTCCCATCAGCAATGATGCTTCGCGTGCTGTCGGTGCAACAGTTCCCACCGTACTGGATTTTCTCATACAATGATCTCCTGTGGATGAATGCTCCATGCGGGGAGAAAAATCCTGCGTTTTTATGGATCAAACTGCTTATGCCCGATGGTGACAAAAATACTCAGCACATGGGGCGTTACCTCCCGGGCGATGTGATACTGGCGCCCGTATCTTTTGAAGACCGTGAAGGGGCAAAGACCCGCCCGGCCGTTGTGGTCTCTGCATCAGAAGACGGGGAGGTGAAGATCTGCCCGGTCAGCAGCCGGCCGCCCACCGATGCACAGTGTATCCCAATCTCGCTGGACGATTTTTCGGATGGCGGACTTGACCTGTTTGGGGAGAGCTATGTGCTCACCTCCCGCATCCACACCATCCGGAGCGGCGATGTGGTGGGCAAGCGGGGGAGGCTTACTCAGGAGAGTATCACTTCGATCATTGCCCAGACTCCCGGGCTTGAGACAAAGAAGACCGAGAGTAAAAAGAGGACCCGGTAATTTTTTTAAAAATTAATACCAGTCAACGGTATGTTTAAAATAAAAGACCCCGTTCCGGAAAAATGAGAGGGGAGGCGGGCATATGCCGGAAAATTCTGATCATTTCCCAGGTTCCTCCCCGCCACCCCATGCCCGGCAGGACAACTCCTCCTTACTCCCGCAGGAAAAACCGCCATTTACAGAACATCTCTTTGGGATGGGGATCGGGCGGGGCAAAGATGCATTCCACAACAATGCGCTCATCGATCATCCGGGCAAAGCTCGTGAACTCTGCCCGGTGCATCTCGCGGCAGACATACTCCTCAAGTCCCCTCTTGAGCCGGGCCTCCTGCGTGGGGCATGACGGGACAGTGATTATCACTTCATTGTCCTTTTCTTCAATGGTATAATCGACAATGATCGCCCACGGAAAAAGCCTGAGGGCTTTGACAAACCCGGATAGTCCCTTCTCAGCAATACCAAACCGCTCGATGAGTGCCTTTGCTGCCATTCCTCCCGCTTTGCCCCAGACCTGCTCGTTGATCTTCTCTGCTACCGGCTGGCCATACTGTTCAGCCACCTTGATGAACCAGAAACCGTCCACCACCCGGTAGTGCCAGAGCAGGAATTCCAGGTACTCGCGCTTCTCAGCGTCAGTCATTCGGTCAAAGACTGCAAGGTTTGTCATGGTCTGTCAATCAGAATGGTTGCCCGGCAAGGTAAAAGAGTCTGCGGTACCGGGAAAATCCACGGCAGGATTTCACTACGCTTATCTCTCCCTGAGATAAGGTGGATGGGATGGATATCTCGGGCAATATCAGGGATATTGAAGAGAATGTTGGACGGTTGTCACGGGTACAGAAGATCCTGCTCGGTACTGACGGTTCGGTCACGCAACTGCTGGAGTCGATCACGGGAAATCCCGTAACGGTAAAAACACTGGTGCAGGAGATTAAACCTGCCGATGCAGAGACCGCTGCCCGGGTGGATGTGGGCATTGGCGATCCGGTCAATCACCGGGTGGTCGAACTCCGGGATACCGTGACAAACGAGGTGCTGATCTATGCGATATCCGAGACACCGGTCGAACGGCTCTCCCCGTCATTCAAAAAAGACCTGATGATGGCCGATATCCCGATCGGAAAGATCATCAACCGACACCATATCGAGGCCCGGCGGGTGATCCTCTCAGCCAGCGTAACTGCTGCCACACCTGAGACCGGCCGCATATTTTCCCTCTGCAAAAAAGAACCCATACTCAGCCGCCAGTACCAGATCATCCACCAGGAAAAACCCCTTATCTTTATTGAGGAGCAGTTTCCGTACAACCAGTTTCTCGATGAGCGCCGGATCGTGGTCAATACCCCGTGCCGGATCCATGTCAGCCTGATCGATATGCATGGCGGTTCAGACCGGGTGGATGGCGGGATCGGTATCACGCTCGATGAACCGGGCATCCTGCTGGAGGTACAGCAGAGCCCCACAGTCAGGGTGACCGGATGCGACACCGCAACACAGGAACGCCTGGGTGGGATTGCTTCAGAGGTCCTGAACCAGATCCATGCCGGGGCCGCAGTATCGATTCACGTGCGGTCACAGTACCCTGCTCACACGGGTCTGGGGAGCGGGTCGCAACTTGCGCTGGCAACCGCCCGGGCAATCTGCGAACTCTATGGCAAAAAGGTACCGGTGACCGACCTGGCCCGGCTGGCCGGTCGCGGGGGAACTTCGGGCATCGGTACGGCAGCGTTCGAACACGGAGGTTTCATCATCGATGGCGGGCACCGATTCGGACCTGATGGGGATAAGACAGATTTCCGGCCGTCATCAGCCTCACGGGGCATCCGCCCTCCCCCGGTCATCGCCCGTCACGACTTTCCCACGGACTGGAAGATCCTGCTGGCAACACCGGACCTGCCCGCAGGGGCGAGCGGGTGTGCGGAGACCGACATCTTCCGGCAGCACTGCCCGGTGCCCTTAAACGAAGTGCAGGCCCTCTGCCACGAAGTCCTGATGCGCATGCAGCCCGGGCTCGTGGAGCATGATCTCGACTTGTTCGGCTCATCGATCAATGCAATCCAGTCGCTGGGGTTCAAGAAAGTCGAACTGGGGCTCCAGCCACCGGAAGTGGCCGGGCTCCTTGAGGTGATGCGGGAGGCCGGGGCAGCAGGGGCCGGCATGAGTTCGTTCGGGCCGACCGTGTATGCGATCTGCGACACCGGTTCAGCAGGGATCGAACGGGCAGCGCAATCATTCATGCAGGCAAACTGCGGGGGAAGGACGCTCATCACATCGGCCCGGAACACCGGTGCGATGATTAGGGTTGCGTGAATATAGAGATTATCTGCAATAGTAAAAGTGCAACGGGAACCGGAAAAAACCTGCCCGGGATAAAAGAACATTACGGGCTGAAAAAACCGGGATCTTTCCCGCAGCCACTATTTTCCGATCTTGACGAGCATCTCTTCTAATGACGGGTACCGCGACTCGATCTTCTCGACCTTGCCCCCCGCTTCCGCAATGAGCCCGTTGCACTCATTGAGCTCGACCATATTCTCCGCATCGCATACAAAGAGTCCCTCTTCCTGCCGGTAGCTCCGCGAATGCCCGATGAGCCGACCCGCATCCCCAATGGAGAAGAAGATCGCGTACGTCAGGGTTCCGAACTGCTCGCGGAGCTCTTTCATGGTGCCGAAAGCCACCACCTTCCCGCGTTTTAAGATCATCACCTTGTCGCAGATCGCCTCCACCTGGTAGAGGTTGTGGGCCGAGAGCACGATCGTCTTGCCCTCTTTTTTGAGCGTGCGGAGATAGTCTGCTATGAACCGCGAGGTCATGGGGTCGAGCCCGCTGGTGGCTTCATCGTACACAAGGAAACTGGGTTCATGGATGAGCGAGCGGGCAATGGCCACCTTGCGCTTCATTCCCTTGGAGAACTCCCCAAGTTTTTTACCATCCGGTTCCAGCGAGAGGGCCGAGAAGAGCTGGGTGGACCGGATGCGGATCTCCTGCGGGGAGAGCCCGTAGATCTCGCCAAAGAAGGCAAGGTAATTCTCCGCAGTCATGGTCTCGTAGAGACGGGACTCCTCGGGAAGATACCCCAGGTTTTCCTTGAATGCAACCGGGTTCTTCACCACATCCGTTTCATTGATGAACAGTTCTCCGGTTGTCGGGGCGATGAGCCCGGAAATGATCTTGAGCAGCGTGGTCTTGCCCGCCCCGTTATGCCCGATGATCCCGAAGATCTCACCATCTTCAAACTCGAAACTGACACCATCGAGTGCCATGAATCCATCAAAATTTTTCGTGAGATTGCGGGCGGTTATCATGGGGGTTGCCTATCATTCTGATGTGGGCGGAATCAAAGATATAGATTGGGATGGAGGTACCAGATCAGGTTTATAAAATCCAAGACTATATTGTGCTCAATGAACCGGCGCATTGCTCTCCTCATGGGTACTCTCATCATGAGTGTCCTGCTCATTGCTGCAACCGGGTGTATTACACCGGGAAGTGTTACGGAAAAGAACATCACGCCGGTTGTTACAGAACAGTCCCTTACTCCCGTGCCCGTGCAGAGCACAGAACCCGCAGTCACTTCAACGACCGCAGTGCCAACGATAATTGCCACTGCCACTATTACCCGGTCACCCACCATCACGGTGAAGAAAACCCCGACACCCATTCCTGAGTCAGCCCTCAAAGCCCGCATCCAGGACGCAAAGAACCAGCTGGACCAGTTGAAAAACAGTGACCTGGCAGACACGATAATTCTTTCACTGAATGAGGGGAACTGCGAGATCAAAAGATCCCGGGAACTCGGGTACCTGATCGATGTCAACAGCGGGGAGATGTCCTTTGTCAAGGGGGATTACGGGAGTATTGCGCTGGGTCTCTTCCGCCAGAAAATGACTCGCGGGCAGACGTATATCATTCTCCACACTCATGCAAAGGATTGGTACACATGCAGGGGAAACGGAATGATCGGCCTCAATACATTCTCCCTTGCCGATCTCGCAGTTGCATCCAACCTGACAGCGCAGGGATACCATGTGCAGAAGGTGATCGCGGTTAGCGACAAAGATTACGAAGTCTATCCAAAGACCCCGGATGACTGGAAGACAATGGAGGAGGTATACGAGGGGGTGGACCATCTCGAAAAGCGTATGGAAATAAAATTCTCCACGTATGATTCCTCCCTGAATATGACATTTTATGATGTCGACAACCTTATGCCCCTGCTGGCCCGTGAACTCAACTACACGTATACCGTGAATAATGTCATACTGACATAACGGGTCCCGGTAACAGGACGCGGGTTCTGCACATCCTTAAAGGTAAGACGGAAAGGGGACCGTGGATCTCCGGGCGGTCCACCCGCCTTCCCCATGCACGCGTGCAGGGGACGCTTCGTATCGGCACCGAGTACTATTTTACCGATACCCATTATTAATCTGTACCCAAAACCCCCGCACAGATAACAGCAGATCATTACATGGCGGGAGAACTTTCAGGAGTCGATCTAGAGAAATGGGCAGGCTTACCGACATCTGGACCATCGCACGATGGGAAGTGAAGAAATCCTTCACCATGATGAGCCGGGAAGTCCTCCCATTCGCCATCGTCCTCTTCATCCTCCTGGTAGCAGTCACCGGCTTTGCCGCCCAGACGGGCATGCACCTCCAGGACGGCATGTACGAAATCGGCGTGGATGATCCGCAGGTTGCAGAACTGAACGCAAGCGATGCCCGGTTCTCCGTGTACCAGACCGATGCCTTCACCCTCCTGGATAAACGGGACGCATTTGACCTGATCATTGTCCGCGGGCAGCTCTACGCAGGCCAGACCGACCGGGCCAAAGCCGCACAAAAGACGCTCGAACGCGATTATGCCAAATATGTCAACACGGTCTACAACCGGGAATCGGATCTCTTTGCCGCGTACCCGCTCTGGATCGATGTCCAGACCGTGAAAAGCGAACTGAGCTTCCTCTCCACCCAGGCAGGCCAGTACGTCCAGGCCGCTCCCAGCCGTGTGGCTCCCGTACCCCAGGGAGAGATAAGCGCCATCCCCACGCCATCCGCGTCACTCGACTTTACCAAAGATCAACTCCGGCAGGAACTCGTCAAGACCCGTGCGAAGAACACCCAGATCTCGCGCTACACCGAGGTCCTCTCTTCCGAAAGTACAATGGGCAGTTTCAAGACGCCTTCCCAGTTATCCCCCCCGCTGCCGTTTGACTCCATCATCCTTGTCTTTGTCTTCATCTTCCCCCTCTACTTCACCTCCCAGTTCTTCATGATGAGCATCATGAACGAGCGTATCGAGCGCAAGGGTGAAGTCCTGCTCTCAACGCCCGTGGCATCCTCATCCATCATCCTCGGGAAGATGATCCCGTACTTCATCGGCATGGTTGCGATCTGCATAGCGCTCACCCTCTATGTCCGGGCACCGCTGATCATCATCATCCCCCTCATACCGGTCATCATCTTCTTCCTCGCCAATGCGCTCCTGATCGGGATGCTCTCGCGCAGTTTCAAGGAACTCTCCTTCATCTCGATCTTCTTCTCCACGGTGGCGACCTCGTACCTGTTCTTCCCCAGCATCTTTGCAAACGTACACGTCATCTCACTCATCTCGCCACTGACGCTCATTGTCCTCTCGATCCAGGGAAATGCGTGGACCGTCACCGATTACCTCTACTCCACCTCTCTCTTCTGGCTGACCGGCGCGGTGCTCTTCTACATCGGGATGAAGAACTTCAAGGAAGAGCGGCTCTTCTCGGAAAAACCGCTCCTGCCCCGGATCCGCGAGTTCCTTTCAGAGATCATGAGCCGCCGGCACCCGTTCCTCTCACTCTTCCTGCTGACCGGGTTCTCGATCCCGTTCGTCTTCATGGTGCAGCTGATGAGCCTCACGCTTTTCTTCAACCTGCCCATGCCGTACTCGCTGGTCCTGCTCCTCATCTTTGCCGCACTGGTCGAGGAGTGTGCAAAAGCGGTTGGGATCTACACCATCTTTGCAACGGACCCGTCCTTTCTCACCTGGAAGAACCTGGTCGCCGCCTGCGCCGCAACTGCGATCGGCTTTCTGGTTGCAGAGAAACTGCTCCTCTTCATCACGCTCGCCCAGATCACTGAATCGGTCTTTGGCAGTATCCTCTTCCTCTCGTTAGGGGTACTCTGGATGCCGCTGCTCCTGCATTTCGTGGGCGTGCTGATCGTGGCGTGCTCGCTCAAGTTCTGGGGACGCAAGGGGTTCGTCATCGGGCTCGTGCTTGCCACGGTCGTTCACTGCCTGTATAACCTCTACTTTATCCTGGGGTGGATCGGATGAAAGCACGTCACTTGTCAATCATTGCCAAAAAAGAGTTCCGGGGACTGCTCAATGAGCGCACGATCCTGCTGGCAGTCCTGCTCCAGCTCTTCATTGCCCTGTTCTCATCGTTCCTCATGGTCGGGCTCACCTCCATGTATGACCCGAGCTCGCTCTCGAAGTTCTCGCATTACCGGTACAACATCGCATACTCGGGCAATGATTCGGCAGTGCTCACGTATCTTCAGGCAAGCCCGGACTTCCGGGTGTACAAGATGGATCTCTCAACCGGGGTTGCCGCATTAAAAGAGCGAAAACTTTCTGCGGTAATCTATATGCCCGGAACATTGCCCGCCGCGGAAGATCCAGTCAAGATCACGCTCTACACGCTGACCAATGATCTCCAGAGCGCTATTGTCGATGTGAAGCTCAAGGATATTTTCTTAAAATATGAAAAAGACCTGCGCCGGGTCCGGATAGACCGGCTCAGTGAGCAGCCAATCCCGGTCCAGATTCCCAAAACCACCGGGGGCGGGGACTTCTACGAGTTCGTGTACGGGCTCCTCATTCCCCTGCTGGTCTTCATGCCAGCCATCATCGCATCATCGCATCAGCGCTGGTCATCGATCTCATCACCGAGGAGTACCAGCACGAGACCTTAGAGACCCTGATCTCAACACCTGTTACTTTCTCGGAAATGGTGTGGGGCAAGGTGCTGGCCTGCGAGCTGCTGGTGCCAATCAAGGCCGGGGCGTGGCTGCTGCTCCTCATGATCAATGGTATCGCGATCCAGAATGCCGGGCTGATCCTGCTCCAGGTTGTGGTCACGTCACTGATCCTGATCCTGCTGGGCGCCCTCACAGCCCTCCATTACCGCGAGCGGACGGCCGCACAGTTCATCTTCTCCACAGCACTTGTGGTTGTGATCCTCTTTGTGCTGGCACTGCCCTCAAACCCGCTCAACCTGCTCACCCGGCTTGCGGTTGGCACTGCGGGTCCCGAGCAGTGGATCGTGCTCGGGGCTACCGTAGTCATCATCATCGTTCTCGGGTACCTGACCCAGAAATATGCAGAGCGGGTGGGAAAGTCACACCATACGGGATAGAGAAAAAAAGGATTGTCAGATGGATGGGTTTGTGATCATCGACTTATCGATCGCTTTGTAGGTTACCCCTGCGCTGGTAATAAAGACCTCGACCCGGTCATTTCCCCTGCTTCCCTGTATGACCAGTTCATCCCCGCGCCGTGGTTTCCGGAGACCGTCATTCAGGTACTGCTGGATAACCCGCCCGTCAGAAAGGGTCACTTTCATGAGAACTTTCTGGACATAGATCTCACCTTTTCCGCCATTATACAGCAGGTGAAGAGTGAAGTCGGGACGCTCCTTTGTCAGCTGGAGGTCAACAAACTGTTCGGGGGGCAATGTATCAACTGCAACGGGAGTTGAGACTGCGGTTGGGAACGATGTTGAGACCACGGGGGTGGACTGAGGGGTCGGGGTGTCAGTTGGTTTGATCTCTGCCTGGGTTGGGCTCGTACAACCCGCAGAGAGCGCACAGAGCACGAGCATGAGTGCGGCCAGCAGGAACAGGGTATTTTTCATAGAGATTGCTTTTAATTTGTACATATTTGTATCCCCTCCAAAAAATAGGGCAAACCAACCTTTCGGGTTTACTGGCAAA
>JBAXDE010000033.1:0-11396 GCA_037141115.1 Methanomicrobiales archaeon
CTCATGTCCACAACGGGGGTGTTTACTTGCCATTTAAGTTAGCGCATATGGGGGCCCCTCCCCCCCTGTCCTGCGAAAGACAGGCTCCCACCCCCCCTACGGGCGCACGTACCCGGCCACGGCTTCGCATGGAGTCACGCCGGAGAGGTTGTTTTGCGGACGGTCAAAATTAGGGGAGGGGGGTGCCCCTCTTCAGCAGGACAGGGGGGACCCCCTCCCCCTCTCCAAAATAAGAGGGGGGGATACCCGCGTACCCTATCCCCCCTCATGTTCAAGACAGGGTACCCCCCACTCCGGTCTAATCGTAAAGAGGGCCGGACATGACTGGTGGTCCATTGCAGCAGGAATCCCCGGATCAATTTCCCAATCTATAAGGCACTTCGGATCAGGAGATATACTATGGAACGGATCACCGCCGTGGCAAAGGGACGTGTCCAGAGAGTAGGGTACCGGCACTATATCGAATGCTGTGCGAAGGCAACCGGCGTGCATGGCTACGTCCGGAACCTACCCGACGGTACGGTCGAGATGGTGGCCGAGAGTTCGCCCGCTTCCCTTGCCGATTTCATCCGCCTGGCCCATGCCCGGGACAACCCGGTGATACATGTCGAGGATATCGTGGTCACGAACAGTCACGCCACCGAAGAATTTCACTTCTTCAAAGCCGAATGGTGACCTGAGTTTTTTTGTAAAATGCTGGTTGGTCCCGGTTGCCTTCGGGTAAAAAATCTGTGCGGGGGCTATATCTCCAACCCTGTCGTGCAGCTCCGGTCCGAATCTGAAACTATCTCAACTCTTAAATATAATTCAGATGATCTCATTTTTCATGGCAAACATTGCATATTTCGAGATCCCTGCCGACAATGTCGACCGCGCAAAGCACTTCTACCAATCCCTGCTCGGATGGAAGATTGGGCCCACGCAGGCCCCGATGGATCCATCGAAAGCAGCAGCGATACAGTACCAGGACATCGTCACCGGGCCGGCACAGGAAGGCACCATGAATATGGGTGGGATGTACAAGCGGCAGATGACCGAGACCATCAAAAACTTCGTGGATGTCGGGGACCTCGACAAGGTACTCGCAAAGGTGGAGAAGCTGGGCGGTAAGATCGTGATGCCGAAAGAGGGCATACCGGGTGTAGGACTGGTTGCGATCATCCAGGACACCGAAGGAAACGGTATAGGCCTCTGGAAACCCCTGAAGACGTAGGGCCGTATCCGGGCAAAGACCGGCGACGCGCGACCGGCTCAGGTCCCGGGTAAACCTGAACATTTTTCCAGTCCATAGATGAACTTTCCGGAGGTGTATCGTATCACTTCGGCAGCCCGGCCCGGGTCAGGGAGTCTGCTGCGAGATGAGCCGCGTAGCCAAGGAAGAAGCAGGACGCACTGAACACGAGCAGAAGACGGGGAATGCCGGTGTTGAACAGGGCCGGCATGGCCGTGAGCAGGAACAGCACGGTAATTGCTTTGAGCATCCTCCGGCTGTGGAAGAAGCCCCGGTGATGTGCGCTGGTCGGGGGCTCAAGGATATCCGGGAAGAGGGAGCCGGCAGCGGTTGCGACAAACCCGAATATGAAAAGTATCCCGGAGGCTGTATGAAAAAGACCGGCGAAGCAGGCGTAAACAAGGAATAGTACTCCGCCAATGATGAGGTGTGTCTGCCGGTTCATAGTCCGTGTGCAGTTTGCGTAAGCCGGCAGTAATACCCGGGAGCGGGCCGGGTGAAAGTGCAGCCCGGAAATTCGCGATCAGAAAAAGCGCATTTCCGGTCGTCAGGTCTTTCGTGTCATACACCCGCAACCAGCCGGTTCATGATGAGGAGTGCCCCCAGCCAGATCCCGTATGCCCCGCCAATGCTGGGAAGGAGACTGAACCGGTTCATCAGGAGCCAGAAGGCCAGCAGAAACATAATTGTGGGAATTGCGAACCAGAATGTTGAAATGACCAGTTGCCGGGTTGTCTCCCGGCCTGCCTCGGAATACGTGAAAAGGAATGCGAGTGTGGTAATGATCGGCGCTGCCGCAATCATACCGCCATAGCGGGGATCCACGTGCTCGGCAAGGAATGTCACCCCGACAATGACACTACCCCCGATAATGAATTTCAGGAGCGTGTAGAGATAATCCATCCACTGATCATTTCTCTGATGGGATAAAAACCCGGGCATCACGGATCTTTTTCCCGGGATCTCAGCCAGTTTCCCCACCCCGGCTGCCAATGTCATCATGCACCTGCCGGCAGTGTACACACCTTCACCCTGCACCCCACGGGTGTATAAAACAAAGAGCACCATATAGCTGAGAAGGAGCCTCTGAAATGATCGTTATCGGGATAGACCCCGGGCTGGCATGCGTGGGATACGGGGTGATTGCGGTCACGAACCGGAAACCCGAACCGGTCTGTTACGGCTGCATCGAGACCGGTAAGGATCAGCGCACTTCAGAGCGGCTGGTGCAGATCTATAATGAACTCACCGCCCTTTTTGAGAAATACCCGCCGGATCAGATCGCGGTTGAAAAACTCTTCTTCTCCAAGAACATCACCTCTGCCATGAGCGTTAGTGAAGCCCGGGGGGTCATCCTCCTCCTGGCAGAGCAAAAGCAGATCCCGGTCACGGAATATACGCCGAACCAGGTCAAGCAGGCGATCACCGGGTCCGGCAGCGCTGACAAACGCCAGGTGCAGGATATGATCATGCGACTGCTTCACCTTGACGAGATCCCCAAACCGGATGATGCAGCCGATGGCCTTTCGATTGCCTTATGTCATATCCATATGATGAGATAGTACAATGATCGCGCTCCTTTCCGGTGTACCGGTCCTCACAGGTGACCGGTGGGTTGTCCTCGATGTGCACGGCGTTGGCTACCGCGTGCTGGTCACCCAGCCGGCCCTCCAGCAGCTGACAGGCACCCGCGACACCGTGAAACTCTTCACCCACATGGCGGTCCGCGAGGATGCGATCACCCTGTACGGGTTCCTGCACCAGAGCGAACTCGAGATGTTCCGGATCCTGATCGGGGTGACCGGCATCGGCCCGCAGATCGCCATGAACCTCCTCTCCCAGATCGGGATCGAGGAGTTCGCCATTGCGATCCTCAACGAGGATGAGAAGGCCCTGACCCGGATCTCGGGTATAGGGTTGAAGAGCGCGAAACGGCTGATCCTGGAACTCAGGGACAAGATGAAGAAGATCAGCGAGACGATTCCCCACGGCGAGACCGGGACCGGCAGCATGGCAGTCCACGATGCGGTCAGCGCCCTGGTCTCGCTCGGGTTTACCGAGAATAATTCCCGGGATGCGGTCAATAAAGCCGTCCGTGCGCCGGGAACCCCGACCGTGCAGGGGCTCATCAAGGCTGCTCTTGTAACCTTAAAGGAGCGGTAAAGCGATGTCGTCCGAGCGCATCATCTCACCGGTTCCTCTCACGGAAGAGGGCGACGATCCCACCATCCGGCCGGACCGGCTGGATGAGTTCGTAGGGCAGGAGCAGGTCAAGGAGGCCCTGAAGATCGCCATCGAGGCTGCAAAAAAGCGCGGGGAACCTCTCGACCATATCCTATTTTCAGGACCGCCGGGGCTTGGCAAGACTACCCTCGCCCACATCATCGCCCGCGAGATGGGAGCCGAGATCCGGTCCACCACCGGCCCGGTGCTGGAGAAGCCGGGGGATATCGCGGCCCTCCTCACGCCGCTCAAGCGGGGGGATATCCTGTTCATCGATGAGATCCACCGGATCAACCCGGTGATCGAAGAAGTGCTGTATCCCGCGATGGAGGATTTCTTCATCGATGTGATGATCGGGGAAGGCCCGAGCGCCCGCTCGATCAAACTCAATCTCGAACACTTCACCCTCATCGGGGCCACCACCAAGCAGGGACTCCTGGGGGCACCGTTCCGGGACCGTTTCGGCATCAGCTCCCGGCTCGATCTCTATGCACCCGGTGAACTGGTCCGGATTGTGAAGCGGAGCGCCGCGATCTTAAAGATCCCTATCCTGCCGGACGGGGCCGAGGAGATCGCAAAACGAAGCCGGGGCACGCCCCGGATTGTCAACCGGCTGCTGCGGCGGGTGAGGGATTATGCTATCGTCAAGGGCGATGGCACCATCACTCAGGAGATTGCAGAAAAAGCCCTTGCCATGCTCCAGATCGACAAGCTGGGTCTTGACGAACTGGACCGGCGCATCCTCTCGGTCATCGCCAACGATTTCGACGGGGGCCCGGTAGGGGCAAAGACGATTGCCATCTCGGTGGGTGAAGAGGTCCGGACGATCGAGGACGTGTATGAACCGTACCTGATCCAGATTGGGTTTGTCAAGCGCACCCCGCAGGGACGCGAAGTCACGCATGCAGCAAAAAAGCATCTCGGCACTCCCCAGAAGACGCTGATCTGATTATAGTATCCGATAGCACTATCCGATGACCCGGAAACGATCTCTCCCCCTTCAGCATTGTCTGTTCAGGTTGTCACGCTGGTGAACCGGGGGATTTCCGCGATTCTCCTATTCCATCATTCTTCCGGTGCGGGGGATGATCCCGTTCCCTGTTTCTTCTTCAGCCGCTCGATCATCTCGAGGGCCTTCTGTTTTGCTGCCCGTTCCTTATCATCGCCCGGCTCGGCCCACGGCTGGGTGACCTTCCAGGTAAGTCTCCCGCTGAGCGGGGGTTCGGGAAATGCACCGGGATCGAAAAGCACCTGCCCCCGGAACTCCACCGGTGTTTCCTGGAAGCAGGACCAGACCGCCTTCCGGATCACGGTCTCGTCCTGGAACTGGCAGTCCACAAGGGTCAGCTGCTCCCGGAACCGCCGGATGAATTCTGCCGGGACATTGTGGAGTACCGCACTGAGCCCCGTGGTCCCGATGATGTTCTTTTTTTCATCGACACCGTTTTTTAAGAGTGCCCTGATCGCATCCCCGGTCCTGTGCCCCTCTGACTCGGGTCCGCCGAGTATGAGGTAGCGGATGTTCGGGTTTGCCACGATATTGCAGATGATCTTCTCGATGCCGATATTGGCGGTCTGCAATGTGCCCGAGAGTGCGGCCCCGCTCTCCACGCCGGTCCGCACAAGCTTCTCTATCTCGGGCGGGATCGCTTCGGCATCCGTAGTCAGGATGATGATCACGGCTGCCGGGGAAAAATCGTTCCCTCTCAGGTACCGTCCCTCCTCGGGAGGATACTCCGGGTGCGGTTTTACTTTAAGCATGGGTATTTCCGAATGTCCCGTCAATCCACCGGATGATCTCGTCCCTTACCCGCCGGAAACCGGCCCGGACTTCTGCATCGGACCCTTTGAATGATGATGGGTCCGGAAAACTCTGGTGAATGATTTCTTTGGCGCCCGGGAAGAACGGGCAGGCTCCCTGTGCAGAGTCACAGACCGTCACAACCGTCCCGATACCCCTCCCGAAGAACTCATCAAGGAGTTTCGACCGGTGCCCGGCAATATCTATCCCGATCTCCTGCATCACCGCGATTGCCATCGGATGAACGCGGGTTGCTTCCGTACCGGCGCTGAAGGCTTCAAACCGGTCACCGTATTTCGCCTTCATGTACCCTTCCGCCATCTGGGAACGGGCGGAGTTGTGCGTGCAGATGAACAGGATCTTCTTTTTCATGTGGACTCCATTTTTCACCGCAGCGCCGGGCTGCACGTACCGTCGTTCTTCCCGCCATACCATCTCGTCCTGAGCCAGAGCGAGACATTCACCAGTGCAATCAGCACCGGCACTTCGACGAGCGGCCCGATTACGGTCGCAAACGCAACCGGTGATGCAATCCCGAATACTGCAATGGCAACCGCGATCGCCAGCTCGAAATTGTTGGAGGCGGCGGTGAACGAGAGCGAGGCGGACTTTGCATAATCGACCCCGAGCTTCCACGACATCCAGAAGCTTGCAAAGAACATGATGACAAAGTAGCAGAGCAGCGGGATGGCAACCCGGACCACATCGAACGGCACGTTGACAATATACTCTCCCTTGAGCGAGAACATCACGATGATCGTAAAGAGCAGGGCAATGAGCGTGATCGGCGAGATTTTCGGGATGAAGACCTGCTCGTACCATGCCTTGGATTTCACCCGGAGCAGGGCATATCGGGTGACCATGCCCGCGATGAACGGGATCCCGAGATAGATGAACACGCTCTCTGCGATCTGGAGCATCGTGATCGAGACCGCAGAACCGACCCCGATGCCGAGCAGCGGCGGCAGGTACGTGATGAAGATCCAGGCATAGACCGAGAAGAAGAAGACCTGAAAGATCGAGTTCATGCCTACGATGGCAGCGCAGTACTCGCAGTCGCCTTCCGCGAGATCGTTCCAGACGATCACCATCGCGATGCAGCGGGCGATCCCGACAAGGATAAGCCCGTACATGAAGAGCGGCTGGTCCCGGAGGAAGATGACCGCAAGGGCAAACATCAGCACCGGGCCAACGATCCAGTTCTGGACCAGCGAGAGGCCAAGCACTTTTGTGTTCTGGAATACTTTCCCCAGGTCCTCGTACTTTACCTTCGCGAGCGGCGGGTACATCATGAGGATGAGACCAACGGCAATGGGGATGGAGGTGGACCCGACCGAGAGGCCGGTGATCATCCCCGGGACGGCGGGAAGAAGATACCCTATAGCGATACCGATTGCCATGGCCAGGAAGATCCAGATGGTCAGGTACCGGTCAAGGAATGAGAGTTGTTTTACTGCGGTCATGTTTTTCTTCACCATCTCAATTGTTCATTATCCCAGTATCGCATTAAACAAATACCCCGTCAGGGTAATCGCCACGAACATGATTCCCACAAAAACTGCAAGAAGTTTGATCTTGATCACTTTCCGCAGGATGATCAGTTCCGGCAGGGACAGCCCGATGACAGCCATCATGAACGCAAGCGCTGTACCCATTGCCATCCCTTTTGCCGTAAGCACTTCCATGATGGGAATCATGCCGGCTGCATTGGAGTATAGCGGAATACCGATCAGCACCGCAATCGGCACAGCGAGCGGGTTGCCGGGTCCTGCAATGTTGACCAGGAAATCTGCCGGGGCGTACCCGTGAATGAGCGCACCGATGGCGATACCGATGAGGATATAGGGCAGTACTTTTAAGGTGATGCTCTTTGATTCGCTGATCCCGAAATTGATCCGGTCCTTCCCGGTCATCGGTTTATCCTCCTGCTCATACATCTTGCACTTCCAGACAAAATCCTCAACCTCGCCCTCAAGGTGGAGGCGCCCGATGATGATACCGGCGACTATCGCGATGATGAGGCCCGAGACGATATAGATGAGCGCAATCTGCCAGCCGAACATGGCAAAGAGCATGGCTGCGGCTACTTCGTTGATGAGCGGCGATGCGATCAGGAACGAGAAGGTGATGCCGAGCGGTACGCCGGATTCGACAAACCCGATGAAGAGCGGCACTGCCGAGCAGGAGCAGAACGGCGTGGGAATCCCCAGGAGGGCGGCAACCACGTTGCCCACTCCTTCGCTGCGTCCCGCTACCCATTTCTTCACCCGCTGGGGGGTGATGTAGGTGCGGACAATGCCCACGGCAAAGACGATCACGGCGAGCATGAGCGTGACCTTGATCGAGTCGTAGACAAAGAAGTTCACGGATGACGCGAGCGGGGTGGTGGGGACCAGTCCGATAATGGTATAGGTCATCCAGTCCGCAAAGAGTTGTAAATAGTCCTGCATGATTTACTCCCCGGAGAGTGCGCCCTGCACGGCTGCAACAATCCGTTCAATTTCCTGGTACTGCACATCGGCCATACCGTTCTTTTCAATGCCGAGATCAGTGGCTATGATTCGGATGTCGGGATTGATACCCGCTCCTGCACATTTTTTACTGGCACAGCAGTCACTGCACCCGTCAAGGACAATAACCTGTTCCCTGTCACGGCACTCTTCTTCGAGGGATGCTGCTGATTTCTTGACATGCGTCCAGAGGAACCGGCCCGGTCTCCTCTGCATCAGGGAACATGCGGCCTGCGTGGTGAGTTTACCGGTATTGGAGATGCCCGAACAGGTGACAAGCACGATCATGGTTCCTCACACGAGTGGCGGGGAGAAGGTAGCGAGCAGGAGCAGGCCTGCGCTGCCTGCCTCGACCCGGTGCACCTGATCGGCAGGCATGACGCCGACAATACCGGGTGCGTACGGGATGACCCTGCCTTCGAGCGTGCAGGTCCCGCTTCCCGCAAGCACATCGTGGATCTCCACCTGCCCGGCATGGGTGTGGTCACCGATAGCGCAGCCGGGATCGATCCGGACATGGTGGAGGCTGAGCCTGCCTCCGGTAGCCTTCCCTGTCACCAGGTGCCTCAGCGAGACTCCGGCAAACTTCGGGTGCGGGTTCCAGGGCAGGCTTTCTGCGGGGACCGTCTGCCCGTGGGCTACAACGGTCTGGTGATGGTTCCTGTTCGGGTCTGTTGTGCTGTACATGATCTCTCGTTTCAGGCTTTTTTCACGGCATTGATCACTTTCTGGACATCGCCCCCGTCATAGGACGGCCCGGGGGTTTTAATGATGCCGAGATCCGTAATCAGGACATAGTTGTCGATGGTGAGGCCTTTGTCGTCCATGATCTTCTTTGCACAGCCAACCGGGAAGCCGTCAATAACTATCCGCTCATCAGCCGATTTTGCCACATTGATCAGTTTTTCAATGCCCCCGCCAAGACCGGCAAGGCATGATCCGCTCCCATGGCCCTCACGGGAGAGCTTGCACGCCGCTGCGTTGGCGAGTTGTCCAACGTTCGATCCGATACCGGAGCAGGAGTAGATGATCCGCATTTTACCTTCCGCACTGCAGGATGATTTCTGTACTTCCATCATCTCACTTCATCTCAACTTTTGTTGAATTAACTTAATCAGGGCAAGGTTATATATCTTTTCATTTCAGATTAACTTGAAATGGTGCAACGGAAAAAAACCTGCTGTGGAACACAACCAACAGATTCCCTGCCGGAACGAGAGATGGACCTTCCCGAACAGATCCAGAAGGAATTAGAAGAGATCGGGGGGTTCGAGGCGCTTTCCGGCCGGGTTCCTTCTCCAGAGATACTCGAGGCACAGAGCCGGGCACACCATGCAATGGCAGATCCACTCCGGCTCTCCATTCTCTATCTTATACGGGACCAGCCGCTCTGTGTCTGCGTCATCAACCGCTTTACCCGCCTCTCGGGCTCAAAACTCTCCTACCATCTCAATATCTTAAAAGAGGGGGGGCTTATTGAGGGAGAATACTATGGGAACTGGATTGTCTATCATCTCACCGTTCTCGGGAGCAGGGCACTGTCCTCATGCATCTGACACGTGCTCTCCTGGGTGGATTTCTGATTCTGTTACTTCTGGTAACAGCCGGTTGCACGAATTCATCCCCGTCCGATGCTGTGCTTTTCCCCTCGACCTCCCCCATTCCCGCAAACACTACTGTGGACCGGGTCGAGGTAATTCACTTCCATGGTAATAACCAGTGCATATCCTGCATTGCTGTCGGAAACCTGGCAGAAGAGACGGTAAAAGAGTATTTCCCCCGCGAACTCGCGTCGGGAAAGCTCAGCTTCCGGCATGTCAATTTCGACGATACGGCCAACAAAAATATTGTCGCGAGCTATGGCATCACCGGTTCGTCCCTCTGGATCACGATGTACGATGCGAACGGCGTTCACCGGTTGCAGGACCTCGATGTTTGGTATCTGACCGGTGATAAAGAGAGATCCAGGGCATATCTCGCGAGTGTCATCACCCGGCGCCTGGGTGGGGATCTCGCCTGAAATGGATCTCCTGAATTTTCTCGGGACTTTTGGAGGGAGCCCGGTTCCCCTCGTTGGCGCTTTTTTTCTTGGACTGATGACAGCGATCAGTCCCTGCCCGCTTGCAACCAACATCACTGCGATTGCCTATATCTCAAAGAGGATAGACAGCAGCCGGCACACGCTTCTCACCGGGTTCGTGTACACGTTCGGCCGTATGGCAGCATACATCGCGGTTGCTTCGGTCATTGTTTTCTTTGGGATGAATATCCAGATTGTAGCACTCACGCTCCAGCATTACGGTGAACGGCTACTCGGACCGTTTCTTATCCTCTGCGGAATTTGCCTTTTTGATATCATTCATATCGGCAGGATGCCCGGAATTTGCAGACTCTCCCGGTTCACGTCCCGGATCTCAACCCAACTGGCGGGAATGGGATACCTGGGCGCATTCCTGCTCGGGATAATCTTCGCGCTGAGTTTCTGCCCGTTCTCCGCAGTGATCTTCTTTGCCATGGTAATCCCGCTTGCCCTGGGAGCCGGTGACCCGGTGTTTATCCCTGCCGTGTTTGCTCTTGCCACGGGATTGCCGGTCATTGTGATCTCGTATCTCCTGGTAAAGGGTGTGGGTACATGGAGCCGTATCAGTCAGAACATTGGCGTGGCTGAACCCTGGATTCGGAGAGCGATAGCTGCGGTTTTTATCGTAATCGGTGTTTACTATCTTGTTAAAATGTACGGGAACGGCATACTCTGAACGGGAATGACCGGCCGGTTGGCCATATCACCGTTAATTCCGGCAGGTTCCATTCCTTTCTACCTGAAGACCAGGTATTCCAGGGCAACGGCAACAATAAAGATCCCGATGCCGGAAAGTGCGATGGGCAGCGTGTAATTCTTCACTACCGTTTTGATATCATCCCCGGTGGTCCGCTGGACCAGCCAGAAGAAGGGATCGGTCACATAGGAAACAACACACGACCCGGCACCGATGAGGAGGATGAGCGGGAGCGGGTGGATTGCACTCACAACCGCAGAACCTGCGAGAACTTCGGCCGTGATCACCGCGGTAACTACCCGCGAACCCTGTGCAGTCTCGATCAGCGCTGCGAGGATGAAGGGCACGAGAATGACGGGGATCAGCAGGGTCAGCTGGCCAAGGGCAATCTGGGCAAATCCGCTCTTGACGATCACAAAGCCGAGTGCTCCTGCCCCGCAGATGTCAAAGATGATAAGGCCAGCGTGTTTTGCTCCCTGCGACAGGCCCGGTGCCCGGGCTGCTGATGGGGCAAGGGCGATTGCCGTCACTGCGCCGACCAGCATGATGAAGTTGATCATGCTCATCTGCGAGAGGTGCAGGACGAGAAGAGCAACGGGAATTGCAATCAGGATGGCGATAAACGGGGCCCATGCCCGCCAGTGAATTCCCGGGTGGAGGACCGTTCCGGCCCCGGGGCTTTGGGATGGCATAACTTCTGATCCATCTCTTTCCGTGGTGAAAGAAGCCGGATGGACGAACCGGAAGTACAGGAGGATGCTCCCCAGCAAAGCGAGCGAGAGGGGGATGGTGATGGCGTCAAAGAAAAACGGGCTCATGCCGGCAGAGAACGCTTCATAGAGCGGGATGACAAC
>JBAXDE010000034.1:0-11310 GCA_037141115.1 Methanomicrobiales archaeon
ACGATGCCAACGATACCACACATAGTACAACTCTAATGCGTTGGGATTTTTGGTCTCTTAGTGTGCCATCTGTAGCTGAGTATTCGGGTGCTTCTGCCAAAACCACAGGCAGAGCATTCTTTCTTCTGGGCATGGAACGAGACTTTCCCACATCTCCGGCAGGTGACATGGGTCTTCTTGTTCATCTTTCCCATTGATGGAGTGCCTTTTGTCATGTTAATTCACCTTATTATTCCAATGATGGGGATATATAGATGACATTATCGCCACGGACGATAAGAGTACCTACTTTCTGGACTTGTCCGTTCTCTGTCTCTTCGGCTTTGTCGAGCACGAGATTCATATGAACATCATATCCCTGGAGTACTCCACGGATTTCTCTCCCACCTTTGAGAGACACGATAACGGGCTGACGGTTCAGCACCAGATCTAAAATATCCAACGGCCTTTTGGTCATAACAATACCTTGTTACCATCGCTCTGGAGTAATATAAATGTGCGAGCAGGTTACTTAAACATACCGTAAATCGGTATCATTCATACCATTTTTCTCCCCACCATAAGGGTGAGGACGCACAGCAGTCCAGACTGCTATTCCCGCATTTTGCCGATGCAAATTTTTTTTAGCGGGAGGGTTGAATGTAGGAGCAGGACAATGAAAAAGATTGTTGTAAAGAAACGCCACTCCATCAGGAAAAGCCAGGGAACGGAACTCCTCACACGCCTTGCCGAACAGATCGGAACTTCATCCGACCTTTTCCGGGGAGATATGATCGAGGTGCTTGAGACAAATGCAGATGTTTCCCTGTACATGGTCCATAAAAAACCGCTCCTGATGGATACCGGCGATTGGACGTTTCCGACGCTCAAAGGAGCGGTACAATGCCCGTTTCCGGAGCGCAGGGTGACCGTCGATGCAGGCGCAATTCCCTATGTAGTGAACGGGGCCGATATCATGCGGCCGGGCATCGTAGCGGTAACTGACGACGTGAAGGCAAACGCCCCGGTCCAGATCGTGGATGAGCGGCACGGTAAGCCGCTTGCCATTGGAATTGCCCTGTTCGATGCGCCCGCTATGCGTGCCAGTACAGCAGGAAAAATGGTGAAAAAGTTCCATCACGTCGGAGATGAGATCTGGAACATGGAGATCTGATCAGACAAGAGTCACCAGCAGAGTGCGGGAAAAGACCGTTTTTCTCTTTTTTCCCCATCAAAACCGTGATAATTGGTTTCAAAATAGATACTATTAAATAACTTTCCTCATACAGTTTTTTTATGGTTAAAATCATAGACACGCTCCTTGGCAAGAGTTCCGGAAGTTCGGACGACGATTATATGGAACTCGATCTGGCATCCTATGAAGAACATGGTGCCGGGTCCCCCGCACTGCTGGTAAAAATTGCAACAATTACCGATATTAAAGACACGCCACGGATTAAGGACGAAGTCTACAGCGGCAACATCGTTATTGTCGACATCTCCCGGCTCAAGATGGACAAGATATCCTATGAGCGGGTATTAAAAGACTTAAAAGAAGTGGCAAAGGATGTCAATGGCGACATCATTGGTCTAGGTGACCAGCGCTATGTCGTACTCACACCGATGTCCGTGAAGATCTCACGCGACAAGATCGGCGGAGCTTGAACATTGCGGACTGTCGTTCCGGGTCCATGCCCAACGTGCAATACCGAGATTGAATACCTGTATACCACAGAAAATATTCCCTATTTTTCAGATATTCTCATTATTTCTGCGATCTGCCCTTCCTGCGGCTATAAGTTCGTTGACACGCAGATGCTCAAGCATGACGAGCCGGTGCGGTACGTGTACCGGACTTCCTCGCAGGAAGATCTTGCAGTCCGGGTGATGCGGAGCACAAGTGCCTCTATCGAGATCCCGGAACTCGGGGTGCGGATCGATCCCGGGCCCACCTGCCAGGGATTCGTATCCAATATCGAAGGAGTGCTGGACCGCATCGCCCAGGCAATAGGATCTGCAATAATCGATGGGGACGCAGAAGAGAGAGAGAATGCCCGCCTCCTGCTCGATAAGATTGCCCGTGTGAAGTGCGGGGAACTATCAGTAACAGTAATTCTTGAAGATCCCAATGGGAACAGCGTGATCGTGGCTGATAGCGCAGAGAAGAGCACGTATACGGTAGAGCCGGAACCATACAGTTGAACCGTGCGCCATTTTTTTTAGATTCTGAAAATTCAGGATTCTGAAAAACGGTTAAAAAAGAGATCTCAGGTTCCGGATCTGCGGAATTAAACGATCTCCAGATCGCCCAGAAACGCACCCGGCTCTTTGACGACAGTTCCCACAACCTGTGCGCCTTTCACCATCTTCTGGACACAGGCAACACTTGCTTCCGGCACCACATAGGCAAATCCCATGCCCATGTTAAAGGTACGGTACATCTCAGCAGCGGTAATATCTCCGGCTTCCTGTATCCACGAAAATATCTGAGGGGGAGTTATTGGGGTGTCAAACCGGAACCCATACTCGCTGAGCCGGTTGAAGTTGAGCAGCCCCCCACCGGTAACATGGCACATCCCATGTATGGTGCAGGATGCGGCAACCTTCAGACTTTCATGATAGATCCGGGTAGGGGTGAGCAATTCCTCGCCAAACGTCCTGCCACTCTTCATCTTCTGATCGTAACCTGCATACTTCTCCACCACACTGCGTGCAAGCGAGAGGCCGTTGCTGTGGACACCGGTTGACGGGATACCCATGATCACATCGCCGGGCCGTATTTTTTCACCCGAGATTATTTTGTCCTTCTTCTGCATCCCAAAGCAGGTACCGGCAAGGTCGAGCCCATTGACCAGGCCACGGAGCGACGCGGTTTCCCCGCCAACGATATCGATATTGGCGAGCTTTGCACCCTCGTTAAGCCCGATACCGATCTGGGCCATCTTTTCAATCGAGAGTTTGTCAGTGGCAATGTAATCCACGAATGCAATAGGCTCCACGTTCATTACGTAAAGATCGTTCACATTCATCGCCACGCAATCAATTCCCACGGTGCTCCAGTCCTTCATCTGGTCTGCAACCAGCATCTTTGTGCCGACACCATCAGTGGTAAGGGCAAGCGCATGTTCACCGAAGTCCATCAGGCCGGCGAAATGACCCACGCCGCCCATCATGGTACAGGCACCTTTTCTCCGGTAGGTCAGGTTCTTTATCAGGGACTTGATGGCAGTTGCTTCGAGATCGATATCAACTCCCGCATCTTTATAGGCATTATTACTCATCAGATTCCTCCGATAACTGGAATTCATCGTGCAGTACCCGAACCGCACGCGGTCCGTCATCCTGGCTCACGACAAACGAAATATTTGCTTCCGATGAACCCTGTGAGATCATCATCACATTAACACCCGCAGCGCCGAGGGATGTGAAGATCCGGCCCCCGGTGCCGGGTGCTCCGGCCATTCCTGCACCGACAACGGCCACAGCACAGACATCGTGATTATGGGAGACTTCCCGCACGATACCCTGCTTTGCCAGAACCGCAAGGGCATTTACAGCAGCCTCAAGATGAGACTCGTCAACGATCAATGATATGTTCGCTTCTGAGGAACCCTGCGAGATCATCATCACGTTCACATCATGATCCGCCAGGATAGTAAAAATCGCTTTGGCCACACCCGGCCGACCAATCATCTGGGCCCCGTTGATGTTGATGGCCGCGACTTTGTCGATATACGTGAGCGCCTTGACAACGCGGTTGTCCCGCCGCCCGTTCCGGACGATCACGGTACCGGGATGCGATGGATTGAACGTGTTCTTGACACGCACAAGAATATTCTTGCGCATTGCCGGTTCGATCGAACGCGGGTGCATCACTTTCGCACCGAAATAGGAGAGTTCCATCACCTCAAGGTACGAGAGGGAGTGCATCACCCGGGCATCGTTGATCACCCGGGGATCGCAGGTCATGATACCATCGACATCAGTCCAGATCCAGATCTCATTTGCATCGATACCTGCGCCAAGGATGGAGGCGGAATAGTCCGAACCACTCCTCCCGAGCGTGGTGAGGATCCCTTCGCGGGTGCACCCCATGAATCCCATAATCACCGGGATCTGTTTCCCCAGCATAGGTCCTATCCTTGCTTTTATCCGGTCATCGCTCTCGTGCAGTGCAGTAGATTCCCCGTGCTGGGGCGTAGTGAGGATCCCCGCTTCGCAACCATCCATTGCTATCGAGGGAATGCCACGCTCACGTATTGCGGCAGCAACGATAGGGGCGAGCAGCCGCTCCCCATATGATATGATATAGTCCCTGGAACGGGGAGTGAGTTCCCGCAGGTTGTAGATAGCAAAGAGGATATTCTGGAGGTTGATCAACTGGTCCTCAATCGCCGCTCCCACTTCGGCGATATGTGCGGGTGCTGCGCCTTCAAGCGTAGTCATGTGACGCTTGCTGAGTGCCTGAATCAACGGGGCGATCGCAGTATCATCCTTTGCAGTCGGAAGTTTTCCTGCAATCTCGATGAGCTGGTCAGTCACCCCACGCTGGGCAGATACAACAACTGCCAGTTCATCGCCGGCTTTGTGATGCTGCTCAAGAATGTCAACAACGCGTTTGATGCACGGGGCATCGGCAACGGACGTCCCGCCAAATTTCATTAAAAATCTCATTGTTCTCTCACGCTTTTGCTATGCTATTTATGTAACTATACGACGCACAGAATAATAAGATGCTTGCAGATGACGTGGTGGACTGCCATGTGCTGGTGATCGGGAGCGGCGGAGCGGGCGTTCGGGCGGCCATTGAAGCTTCGCAGTACGGCGATACAGTACTGGTGTCAAAGACCATCGTGGGCAAAGGCGGATGCACCACGATGGCAGAAGGCGGGTATAATGCGGTCATGCGGGAGGCAGATTCCTGCGGAGTCCACATGGAGGACACCCTCAAAGGCGGAGCGTATCTTAATGATCCTGAACTCGTTCGGATTCTTGCACATGAGGCCCCGTTAAGGATGGGGGATCTCATAAAATGGGGCGCGGTATTCGATGTCACGGAAAATGACGAGATTGCGCAGCGCCCGTTCGGGGGCCAGCGGTTCCCACGAACCTGCTATGCCGGAGACCGGACCGGTCACGAGATGATGACCACTCTTGTGGAGAAGCTTGACGGAACGAAAGTCACGCTCATGCAGGAATACACGGTTATCGAACTGCTGATGGATGGCGAAATCGTCTGCGGGGCCATGGCACTCGATGAGAAGGGCAGGTTCGTCCTGCTCACGGCAGACAGTACCATCCTCGCCACCGGAGGAGGGACGAAAGTCTACGATATCTCCACCAATTCATCCAGTGGTACCGGTGACGGGTATGCAATAGGGTACCGGGCAGGAGCCGAACTCATCGACATGGAGATGATCCAGTTCCACCCGACCGGCGCGGTCTATCCCTACGATGCCCGGGGGAGACTCGTTACTGAAGCCGTGCGCGGAGAAGGCGGGGTACTCAAAAACAGTAAGGGAGAGCGGTTCATGCAGAATTATGATCCCGAACGCATGGAACTCTCAACACGGGATGTGGTAGCCCGGGCGATTGCCACCGAAATACAGAGCGGAAGGGGGACACCGAATGGAGGGGTATATCTCGATGTCACCCATCTCTCCCGGGAGCAGATCGAGAGCCGTCTGCCGGTGATGCTCGAACAGTTCCTCAAATTCGGGGTGGACATACGGACCCAGCCCATGGAAGTTGCACCCACAGCTCATCATATCATGGGCGGATTGCGGATTACACCCGAATGCCACACCACACTCACCGGGCTCTATGCCTGCGGTGAGGTGGCTGGCGGGGTGCATGGTGCTAACCGGCTTGGCGGCAATGCCCTTGCAGATACCCAGGTCTTTGGCCGGCGTGCGGGACAGGCTGCCGGCAAAGCAGGGAAACAGGAAACAACCATAGACCTGATGCAGATCGAACAGCAGCAGGATCGTCTGGATGCCTTCCTTTCGGGGAGTGAGAACCCGGCAGTGGTGCGGGTGCAACTCCAGCAGGCGATGTGGAAAGGTGCGGGTATATTCCGGACTGCAGCTGAACTGCGGGATACGCTCAGGACCGTCACCCATCTTTCAAAAGCGAACCTCCGTGCCGCTTCTGCACAGAACCTTGCGGAGTGCTGTATCCTCCAGAATATGTGCCTGACCGCCTCACTCATCTGCCGGAGTGCACTCATCCGGGAAGAGTCCCGGGGTGCTCATGTGCGCAGGGATGTGCAGCAGAAGCACGAGGCCCAGACCTCCCCCTTCGGCCATACGTTCCTCTCTCAATCCCGTGAAGGTATCGAACATAAGGAGGCAGGTGCATGAAAGTATTGAATGTCAGGATCAGCCGGTTCGATCCGGCAAAGGACGAGGCTGCACACCTTGAGAACTTCACGGTAAACGTCAATGAGGGGGCCCGGGTCCTGAATGTGCTCCACGCAATTCACGATACACTCGATCCCTCCCTCTCGTTCCGCTACTCCTGTGCATCAGGCCAGTGCGGGAGCTGCGCAGTCCGGGTCAACGGGGAGCCGGTGCTTGCCTGCATGGAAGAGGCAAAAGACGGCATAACGATTGAACCCATCAACCTGCCGGTAAAAAAGGATCTCGTGGTCGATCTTCTGCCCACCCTGGAAGCAATTGCATTCATGCAGCCGGTTGAGCATGCTCACCTTCCGGATAAATCCACGATCGATATGATCAAACCCTTAAAAGACTGCATCGAGTGCCTTGCATGCGTCTCGGTCTGTCCTGCTGTGGACGTGACGAAATTCCTCGGCCCTACCGCAATGCGGCAGGAAATGCGTCTTGCTCTCGATCCGCGTGACAGTGGGGACCGGATCTCCGATGCAATCAGGGACGGGCTGTTCACCTGTACCACCTGCCAGGCCTGCTGGAAGGTCTGCCCGAAGGAGATTGAGATCCCGGGTAAGGCAATCGAGAAGCTCCGGGCCCAGGCCAATAAACGGGGTTTCACCCTGCCCCGGCACCTTGAAGTTGCGGCACTCATTCAGGAAACGGGACGGAGTGTTCCCCGCACAACGGAATCATTCCTTGAGAAGATGAGCGGTACGCTCGAACCATTCGGCCCAGTTAAGGTAACCGTAGGTTTCTTTATCGGATGTATGTACAATCTCCGGCAGGTGCAATCTGCGCTCGATGCCATGGAAGTGCTCCGCAGGAACGGCATCCGCATCATCATCCCAAAAGAGCAGGTCTGCTGCGGCTCGCCACTCATCCGGACCGGACAGCCAGATTATGTTGAAACGCTCCAAAAAAGGAACATCGAAGCCTTCAGATCCAGGGGTATCGACACCGTACTGACCATGTGCGCCGGTTGCGGTACCACGCTCAAGAACGATTACAAAACGCCGTTCAAAGTGATCGACATCAACGAGCTGCTGACGCAGTACGGCATCGAACCTCCGGCAAAGCTCCCCATAAGGGCAACCTACCACGATCCCTGCCACCTTATGCGGGGACAGGGGATCCGCGACCAGCCGCGGGAGCTGATACGACAGGTCGTGGATCTCATCGAGATGCCACCAATCTGCTGTGGTTCCGGGGGTGGTGTCCGTTCCGGGAACCCGGAGGAAGCGGCAGCACTCGGAAGCCGCCGTGGCGAAGAGATCAAAAAGACCGGTGCAGAAATTGTCATCACCTCCTGCCCGTTCTGCGAGTTCCACATCGCCGGGCATACCGAGAAACCGGTGAAGAATATTGCGACGGTACTTCTCGAAGGGTACCGGGAAAAAGATATCCAGATGGGTAAAAGATCGCAGAACTGAGTGTCTGCCGGAAATGACATCCGCAATCATAAAAAAATGGATTCCCGACCCGTTCGGATATCCATTTTCATTCCACACTCCATTTTTTTGTCGATTCGCAAACCAATTGTGCCTGATTGTACACTTTTTAAAAAAACGGGAAATAACAAAAAAATAGCCGGTTTTTCGGTTTATTCCTTATATTCCATCCTCACGTACTCAAATGCCTCAAGAGCTGCCTTTGCCCCATCGCCACAGGCAATGACAATCTGTTTGCTCTTCACCGAAGTCACATCCCCCGCAGCATAGATACCGGGGATACTGGTGTGAGTGTTTATGTCAACAATAATTTCCTTCTTCTCATTGAGTGTGACCAGGTTCTGCACCATATCGGTATTGGGCAGCCAGCCGATCTCAATGAAGACCCCGTCAAGATTGATCTCCTGTTCCTTGCCCTGATCATCCTTTATCGTGATAGCCGAGAGGAATTTTTCACCATGCAGGGCAGATACATGCGAGCCGGTGTGCACCGTGATGTTCTTTCTCTCCTTGAGCTTCTCTACATAAACGGGATCGGCCCGTATGGTACTGCGCACAATAAGACTGACTGACTGAGCGATATCACTCATCTCGACTGCGGTCTGAAGAGCGGAATTCCCCCCGCCAACGATAGCGACCCGTTTTCCTTTGTACAGCGGGCCGTCGCAGGTGGAGCAGATCGAGAGCCCGCGCCCGAGATACTGTTCCTCGTTGGCCACACCCAGTTTTTTCGGACGGTTGCCCTGCGTGAGGATTACAGCCTTGGCCTTTATGGTATTTCCAGAGATCGTGGTAACGGTAAAAAAGCCGTCATTCCTGACAACTGCTGTCACCTTATCGAGTTCAAACCGGATATTGAGCGTCCGGACCTGCTCTTCAAATTTTTTCATCAGGTCCTCACCCGAGATCATCCGGTAACCCATGTAGTTCTCGATCGCCCACGATTCCAGCGCCTGCCCACCGATATTTTCGCTGATGATGATCGTGTTCAACATTTTTCTGGCGCAGTAGACCCCGGCGGTAAGTCCTGCCGGACCGGCTCCGACAATCACTACATCATAATTGTTACCTGTCGATGGCTCACCAAAAAGCTCATTGAGGCGCTCTGAATCAAAACCAACAATCACCTCATTACCAACCACAATCACCGGCACACCGCGCTGGCCGGAGATATCGATCATCTTCTGTGCAGCTTCCGAATCCGCGCCAACATCAATGCTCTCGTACGGGACACCATGCTTATCAAGAAAGGCCTTGGCCATCCGGCAGTAGGGGCAATTTTGCGTGGAGTAGACTGCGACAGTTGTCATCATTCCCGGAATCGTGCTGGCGTCATATAAACATATTGACCAAGGCAGGCAGGTATCGCGGCGGTCTATAGCAATATTCTTTTTTAATGAGCCCCCATAAAGCATTGATCAGATACCATGACCACCATCTGGAGCAGAAAGGGACTGCGAGTACCGGCACTTTTTTTCCTGTTCTTTCTGCTGATGGCAGGAACTGTATCGGCAGCATCCCTTCAGACGGATATGACAACCGATCCTTCGTTGTACTTCAGTTTTAACGAGGGCAGCGGCATAAATGTTCTCGATGGTTCCGGGCATGGAAATGGCGGAACCCTCTCCAGCACATCACGAATCGAGAACGGTGGCTGTGGCGGTGCACTCCTGTTTAACGGCATTAACAGTTATGGGGTCATCCCGTATTCAGCCCGTAACCACCCGGAACAGGCAATCACTGTTTCATCATGGTTTTATACCAACTCATTCCGTCCGCAGACACTGATCTCATCCTATAACGAAGGGGGTTACCAGCTGGGTATCGGAGATGGCGGGGACCTGTGGTGGACCGTAAATCTCGAAGGGTACGGGGATATGAATCTCCCTGTGCAGCACGAGAGCATCTCTTTGAACCAGTGGCACCATGTCACGGGAACCTATGATGGGCAGACCACAAAGATCTATCTCGATGGAGTGCTGAGAAACAAGCAGAACGCATCGGGACTGATCCATTACACGTATCCAAATTACGTGATACTTGGTGCACATGCAGGAACCGGGGATCAGCCGGATCCGGGATGTTCAGATAGTCTCCACGGTGGGCTCGATGAGGTGAGGATTTACCCGCGGGCACTTGCCTACGGTCAGGTAATGGATGACCGGTTCCGCTGCTCGCAGGAGCCGGTAACACCCCCTGTCATGGGAAAATCTGAAGAACCGGCAGCGGTCTGCTATCCGTCATCCGGAAGTGTGCATCTTGGGCAGGGTGAATCAGCGACCCGTATCCTTTCCTTTTCCAATAAAACGGATAATGGGATCTGGAGGGTGACGCTGCCGGTGAATTCAAAACTCGTCGTTAGTGCCAGTGATCTTTATACAAAAGCATATCCTGACGCATGGTATATCGAGATCGGTGATGAACATGGCAGAATTACCCGCACGGTCGCATTTCCGAACACCAATAACGCACCGACAGAAGGAGTCGTTCCCTCCGGAAATGCCACGGTAACTATTCACTATTTCGATGGAAAAGAACGCTTTCCTTCAAGGGTAGCAGTCCAGTTCGAGAGCATTGCACCACCAACTCAGCCAATGTCATTTATTCCGCAGAATGTTTCTGTCAACCCGATCATCATCATCTACTCCGCATCCTGGGCCACCCTGATAGCCCTTATTCTCGTTGTTGTGTGGCTCCACCGGCGCAAAAATGAGAGAAGAGAAGAGAGAGATGCACAAAACGGCGAAAAGGAAAAAGACGAAGAAAAAATTATAGAGTGATTTCCCTGAACTGTTTCCCGAAAACACCACAGATCGGACACTTGTCAGGGACTTTGCCGGTCTCGATATTCCCGCAGACCGGGCAGAGGAAGATCTTTTCCCGTCCAAGGTCATTTCCTGCCTTGACCGCTTCAAGCGCCTTCCTGTACAGGTTTGCATGCACCTGCTCGGCCTTCATTGCATGGGTGAATGCCAGCACTGCATCGCTTCTTCCTTCCGCTTCTGCAGTTTTAACAAATCCGGGATACATGTGAGTAAACTCGTGTGTCTCGCCGGCAATGCTCGCTTCAAGGTTCTTTGCAGTAGGCTCAACTGCTGCGAGCACTTTTAAGAGCTTCTTTGCATGGATCGCTTCTGCTTCCGAAGCGGCCTTGTAGAGCGTTGCAATATTTTTAAAACCCTCTTCTGCTGCTTTTTCAGAGAAGGCCTGATACTTCCGGTTTGCCTGCGATTCGCCGGCAAAGGCCTCTTTTGCATCCTCAATGGTTGCCATAAAGATAGGATATGGAGAGATTCTGACTTAAAGATTCTTCATGAGGCAGATCGGGACTGATTGTTCTGGGAGCAAATAAGAAAGGTTTTTACGTTTCTAAAAAAGATCCCAAACATACCACAGGATTGTCGGAATTTTCCGCCTCCGGCATTACGGGTTATTCCGTATCCCCTCCAAAAAATAGGGCAAACCAACCTTTCGGGTTTACTGGCAAA
>JBAXDE010000035.1:0-11293 GCA_037141115.1 Methanomicrobiales archaeon
GAGATTGTCCGGGCAACCTGCGAAAAGAGAGTGTAGGGGGAACGGTTATCGTCCCATCCGGAATTTTAAGAAGACAACATGGTAGAGGGCATAGAACCCAACCAGTACCGCAGCGGTATAACCAAGAATTGCAATCCAGGAGACCTCTTTTGGCAGGGTAAAAGAAGATGACTGGAGAACCAGGGATGATCCAACGACAAGCGAAGCAACAACCATACCGATCATCAGTTTGTCACTGGCCTTATCGAGTGACATCTGGAGTTTCTGGATATCGGTATCCACAATCTCAAGCTTGAACGTTCCCGTAGACAACCTCCGCAGCATCAGGTTGAGATTCCGGGGCATGTCCAGCAGGGCGTCAATACCATCGAGAAGCGACGTGGATGCCCGTTTGACGTAATTGGCGGAGAGGGTGTTGGTATCGGCAAGTTTCATTAAGTAGGGAGTGACCTCTTTTCCCAGGTTGAACTTCGGGTCCAGCCGGACGCCGATATCAAGGACCATCATAAAGACCTTCAAGAGCAGCATCAGGTTCAGGGGCACCTTGAGCCGGTAGCGGCGCATCGATTCGGTGAGCTCGGTTACCACCAGGTGGAAGTTCAGTTGCGATACTGCGTCCCCGCCTCCGAAATCATGCATCATGATATAGAGATCATCCCGCAGTGCTTCCCGATCCTCTTCGGCAATCACAATCCCGAAACCCTCAAGGGACCGGAGCATCATCTCGATATCATCGGTGACCAGCGCAAAGAGAAGATTGATAAAATTCTGCCGCTTCTCGGGCCGCAGGATTCCCACAATCCCGAAATCCAGGAAAACAATGTCTCCTTCAGGAGTGACAACCAGGTTCCCCGGGTGCGGATCCCCGTGGAAGAACCCATCCTCGAAGATCATCTTGAGATAGGCATGGAATCCCCGGACCCCGATCTCGTGCGGATCGAACCCCATTTCGGTGATAGCTTCCGGATCATCAATCCTGACACCCTCGATAAATTCCATCACCATCATTTTGGGAGTGGTAAATTCCCAGTAAATTTTCGGGAACCGTATGCCGGGTTCATCCCGGAAGTTCCGGGACATACGATCGACATTACGGGCTTCCCGGGTATAATCCAGTTCCTTTACAATCTGGTGGGCAAAATCATCCACCATGCCGGAGGGATTATAGACCCGGGTCTCGGGAAAGACCGTCTCTATCCGTTCTGCCAGGGATTTGAGGATCGTGACATCCATCTCGATGATCTCGGGAATACCCGGGCGCTGGATCTTGACGGCAACCGTGGTCCCGTCTTTGAGGACTGCACGGTGAACCTGTCCTATCGAGGCGGAAGCAACGGGGGTTTCATCGATCTCAGAGAACCAGTCAAAAATATCCGGGCTGTTCTCTTCAATCACCGCCCGTACTTCAGAGAACGGGATGGGCTTGGCATGATCCTGGAGTTTTTTGAGTTCTTCGATCAGTTCAGGGGGCAGCAGTTCGGTCCTTGTGCTCATGATCTGCCCGAACTTGACAAAGGTCGGGCCCAGATCCTCTAAGGTGAGTCGCATCCGCTCGTAGACGGTGGATGCCTCCGGGGCTTTCCCGGAGGAGGGGAGCCGGAACCCGGCTCTACCGGGGAATAATTTTTCAAGCCCGATACTGAAGCCGTACTGGCCCAGCACATCCATAATCTGCGCGTACCGCCTGATACGGGTAACCATGCATATCTATAGGGAGTGAGGACACTTTAAAGGCGTGCTTTTTTAACGCCGTGCGCCATGAGGGGTAACAGAAGAAAGACCCCCGTAAGGTTATGGGCAGCAAGTGTATCCCGGCATAAAAATCGCAATAATATTTTCAGAGGAAAATGTGAGGGGAGCGGACGGTTATCCGGTCCCGATATCGACAAAGATATCATTATGGGAGATACGGAGGTCGAGAGGATCGACCGCCACGGATGTTTTTGGGATCTTTCCGGTCACGGGTTTTTTTGAACAGCAGCTGAAACTGTCGGATGCTGTCAGCCACGTCCCCGGACAGACCTGCCCGGGAACCGCAACCGTCCCTTGTAACTGGCTGCAGGTCTTCGATCCATCATCGGAAAGAGTGATCTGGGGCGTTGGAACGGGGGTTGGCATTTTTGTCATATAATCTATGGGGATTTGCGTTGCAGGAACAGACTTTACCACGTGTGTGGACGTACAACCGGCTGCCAGGATACAGAGGATGAGAATGAAAATTGCCGGTTTGACAAAACGGCATGTGTGGGTAGTCATCAGGATTCACCGATCCGGTCCGATGCAGCATCCAGAGTGATCGATGTCGATATGAGGATATCTGCCATACCCTCAGGAAGGGCAGAACTAACCGCGATATCACGGTATGCCGCAGCAAGGTCGCGATAGTCCTTTTTGATAAGAGTCAGCTGGGTGACGACAAGCCCCGTCTGCCCGCTATTCTGCGCACCATGGGCCATCTTCACATCGGCCTTCAGATTATAAAGAGCGGGATCGGCAGCCCCGATATCAAGGATCTGCTCGACAAGCTGTTTGTTGATCCGGCCTGCCCGGCCAATAACCCGGTCTGCCTCATCAATCCTGAACGCTGCGGTTGTATCCAGGGAGACCTGCCCCGGGAGAGTTGCGATACGACGGGTAATTTCTGTGGAGCGATCCTTAATCCGGAGTGCGGTGGCATCCACCCGATCGAAATCCTTTGAATCAAGAGATGATTTCAGATCGGTCTTTAAACTGGCAAAACGGTCAAGATACGGCTGGGTATCGGTTATCGCAAATCCCTGTGCCTGCAATGTAACTAAGACCTTTTGGGCCTGTATGACCCATGCATCGAAATCAGCGAGCTGGTGTGTGCCCCGGGTGGTCCAGTAAGCATCTTTTTTCATGGCGATGTAGGGATTGCTATTCACGGACCTGCCAGTCTGTGCCTGTAAATCCGCCATCTTCCCGGCGTGGGCATTTGTCTGGTTGATTGTCTCACGGTTAAAATCCAGGACAGCCTTCTGCATCCGGAGGGTCTGGTTGCTGAGTGCAGGCAGTGACGTGACAGTGCCGATGGCAGACTTGGCTTGCGAGAACTCCGCATGCAGGGATACCAGGGTGCCGGTGTCTGCACCATAGAGAGTTTCAATATAGGAAATTGCAGCCACCATCTGGACATCAGACACTTCAGCCATCCAGTCAAGGTACGCCTGCTGAACGGGAAAGAGACTATCAACGGCAGATACTTGAGAATCTGCCGCTTGTACAGGCAAACTGGTGATGAGAACGATGAGGGCCAGACAGAGTATTCCCCGGTATCCAGCCCGCATCAAGGGTAAACTCATGGGAATCCCCGGACAGTCTGTGAATGCGGTGCCGCAAACATGATAGGGTATATTACCGGCACATATCAATAAAAAGATGGGTTAAATACACAATATCAGAAAAATCCGCCGCGGACAACTCCTGCCGGGTCCGCAGGTCTCAACGATTTTTTGAGAAGAGGACGATCCGGTTGGTATTGGTGCCGGAGGCCATGTTATCAACACCCCAGATATTGGAGGTTTTGGTAAAGCTTTGCTGGTTGATAAGCACGCATTCGCAGGAAAATCCCGCAGAGATCCCCAGCGGTACCACATGCTCTTCCAGCCGGATCGACTGCTTTCGCACCTCTCCGACTTCAAACGCGACATACCCCCCGGGACGGGTGATGCGGTAGAGCTCTGAAAATACTGCGCCCATCACCCCAGACCATGCCGCAATCGTTCTTGCCATCGTGATCCGGCCCCCTATCTCCGTATCATTGAGGCCATTGAACCAGCAGCGAAGCCAGTTGTCATCCTTATACTGGACAATATCGAGAAACGGGGGTGATGTGACCGTAAGCTGCACGGCGTTGTCCGCAATTTCAGGAGTTGCCCGGGAGTCACCGGTCAACAGCCGGGCGTTTTTGCCGGCATTGTTCAGGTTCTTCTGCTCATCAGGAGTCAGGCTGCGCAGCAGGCTTTTGGTCTTATTCAGGATGATCTTACGGGTATCACGATATTCCGGTACCTGGTTTCGTTTCAGGTTGATCCGCTGCTGGCTCAGTTGGGATACGGCCTGGTTCGGGGGAAGCGTATAGACCGAGAAGAACCCGGGCGAATGGCCGGTCAGGCGGTTGGTTGCAACCATCGCAATCCAGCGATCGATCATGTCATCCCTGCTGGCTGCCTGTCGTGCCAGCAGGTACTGCCGCAGGGTGATGATCTCCTTCTCGGTATCGGGATGGTAGAACATCGACAGGTCAATGTCGGCAGTGCCATACTCGGGCGGAATTGAGGCCAGTCGTTTTTCTACGGCCGGATAATCGGGCGGAAAGAACCGGGGTTCGGTCATGATCCGGGATAAGGGATTTGCATCATTTGCGATCACGTTGCGCCCCATAAGCCCCGCTTCTACTACGGTCGTACCCCGGCCGCTGAAAGGATCATAGACGATATCACCTTTTTTTGTCAGGGTATTGATGAAGAACCGGGGGAGCTGGGGCTTGAAACAGGCACGGTACGAGATCTCGTGAATGGATGATGCCTGGCGCTGGCGAGAGGTCCAGAACTCATTGGTATATTTCCGTATTGACGGTTCTGCGGGATCCAGGGGTTCAACCCGGGTAGGTATGCCAGCCTCACTGGTGAACCCTGTAAGAGCAGTACCAAACCCACCGCTGACTGATTCCCTTGTTTCCAATCCCATGGTACTGTACAGGTTGTGTTGTCAAGGGTATATCCGCTCTGGTTTACACAGAACAAAAAAAACAAAATGAGACTACAAAACTAAACTATCAAAACAGACGGTAGAAAAAAGTATTTCTCTTATCCCGTGTGGGCGCCCTCTGCATCGAATGCAGGGGGATACCGGACGGTCCCGTGCACACCATCGAGTGCGCCGGGTACCAGTTCAAGTGCCATGAACGCTGCATCCGGGCAGGGGAAGGGGGCGGTGATACCAAAGGAGCGGGCAGTAGAGAACCCGAACCGGGGATAATATAACGGGTGGCCGACTACGATCACGGCCCGGTGCCCGAGCTGCCGGCAGGTTTTGAGTCCTTCTTCCATGAGTGCCGCTCCGACACCCTGGCACTGGAATGCCGGGTCCACGCCAAGGGGTGCCAGTGCGCGGGCAGGAACGCTTCTGGGGGTTGCATCATCTGATTCGATTGTTATCGGGGGGAAGAGCACATGCCCGATGATCCGGTCCTCATGAATTGCCACAAGGGAGAGATCTGCGGAGAAATCACCATCATTGCGCAGGGCATTGACAAGCCGGGCTTCCCCGTCCTGCGCAAATGCATCATTGTGCATGGCGAAAATCTCCTTAATATCGAACGGGGTTTCCGTCCGGATAAAGAAAGATCCCATCCTCTCCTATAGGGGTTTTGAGGATAAATCATAGATGGTAGTACCTGAGACACCCGGGAAAACTGCGTTTATCCCGGGGAATATCGCCTAAAAAAAAGAATGAATGCAGTCACTTAATTCGCAGGAGAGGTAGCGACCTTCTTTACCTGGAATGCTGCAATAACTGCTGCAATACCGCTCACGATAGCAACAATCCCTACAATAAAGGGTATAGCCTCTGCGGCAATGAACGGGAAGATCAGGATGATGAGCCCAAAGATAATGCTAAAGAGCCCAACGACCCCGGTACCGCCATCTTTGGTCTTGAATGCCTGGAAGAGGTGGGCTGCACCGATAAAAACAGCCCAGAATCCAATGAAGATGGCAAAGAAGGAGATGATGAACAGGGTGCTGTACAGCGGATACAGGAGAATAACAATACCGGCAAGAATGTTCACGACTGCAAGGAAGATCTTGAGTCCCATGTTGGTCTTATCAGAAAAGAGACTGCCAAGGGTGAAGAGACCGCCCACAAGCCAGTAGGCTCCCATGAAGGTGATCATGATCAGGGTGGTCATACCGGGTGTCGTCAGGAACATAATCCCGACAATCAAGGAGAGCAATCCCCACAGGAGCACCAGCCACCAGGGCAGAAGGCTTGTCCAGTTTATCATTCCGTCAGTAGATTCAATTGTTTCAGTCATGATATTCCACACTTCTGATGTGGCCTTGAACTTTTTATACTATTTGAAACCCTTCTGGAAGGATGCGCGCCGGAATGGGGAAGGCAGGTTTAAGGAAAAAATGCCTGGTGAAACCCTGAAGGGAAAATAAGCACTCGCTGGCATGGATCTCTCACATCCGTGGATCCCTCTCGTTCGAATGGTATGAATACACCCGGGGGCTCTTTGCATTTCGTGCTTCCCCCATTCAGCCGGGCCGTATTTTTGCATCTGCCCAACAGGGGATGTGGATTTACCCGAATTTCAGGTTATACTTCACAGGATTTCCGCTCAGCATCCAGCAGCGGTATTTTCCGGAACTGGTAGATAATCTGGCGCATATCCCGCAGGTTCATCTTCTCTATGAGAAGTTTATTTTCCTTGAGTTTTTTTAATGCATAGCGTACGGTTCTTGGGGAACAGTGAGATTTACTCACGATATCCTTGTGGGTCATTGCACCATCCGTGCCCAGGATCTCGAGCACGATCTTTGATGACGGGGGTAACGGGTTCATAATCATCCTCAACTTAAAAATGGGGGAGGTTTTCCTGAACGGATTCTTCATCGCAACGTGAAGATTTCCAGAACGGGAATACAGCACACTCGTCACGGCTATTGCAAGGGGTGCCTTATAGGATCACCCCCAAAAAGCAATTTTAGAAACACTTTTTGGAACATAGGGAAAATCAAGAGAAAAGATCCTGAAGGTAAAGGGTATGATCGGGTTCTGTCCACCGACAGGAGAAATATACACTTGGACCCTTGCCGGGGGATGGGCTCTGTTGAAATGCACAGGAACGGATCGTGTATTATCCTTACATGCCAATCAATGAACAGATGAATGCAACCCTGCGGGCATATATCGATCTCACCCGGCTCCAGTTCTCGTTCGCCTGGCCCCTGCTCTTCTGCTCCGGGTACCTCCTCGCTACAGTTACCTACGGGGGATTTGCCTGGCTCGATCTCGCACGGGTGGCCCTGATCGGGTTTTTCGGGTTTGAGGCCGGGCTTGTTCTGAATGATTACGTGGATCGCGAGTTTGACCGGAAGGATATCGAGACCGACAAACTGACAAAATACTGGAGGGTCTTTGGTACCAGGCCACTCCCGGCCGGACTCATCTCCCAGTGGCATGTAGTTGTCCTTTTCCTGATCCTTGCTGCGATCACAGCATGCCTCATCCTGACCCTGCCCTACCCGCATTCGGTCTACGTGCTCATCCTGATGATCTACTGTTTCGCGATCGAGATCTTCTACCAGGAAGAGAAACGCGAGCAGAAGTTCCCGTTTGCCCAGCTCATTGGCAGGACGGATTTTGCCCTGTTCCCGGTTGCAGGATACCTGTGCATCGGCAACCCGGACATAAACGCGCTCCTGTACTTTGCCTTCTTCTACCCGTTTGCCCTTGCCCATCTCGGGGCAAATGACTTGATCGATGTGGCAAACGACAGGGTGCGGGGCATGAACACGATCCCCATCCTCTTTAGTATGAACGGTACTGCATACTGGATTGCGGGGTTCACCGCGGTCCATATCATGACGGCGTTTATCTTCATGACCCGGCTGGGATGGATCTCCCGGATTGGGATCTGCGCAGGACTTGTGCTCATGATCTATGCCAATGCCATGATCCTCAAAGACCGGTCTCCGGATACGGCCCTGAAAGTGCTGCCCTGCTTCCACGTCGCGATGGTGCTGTACGCGGCAGGGATTGCAGCCGGTGCGTTTTTTTAAGGGGGATACGCAATCCCGTATCTTTATTCTCTATCATTTATTCCGGTTCATATCCTCAGCAACCGCTCGTTCTGCCGGAGCCACTCCTTCCGCCGCTCATAGTCCGGCATGATCTCCTTTACCCTGGCCCAGAACTTCTTCGAATGATCATGCTGCTTAAGATGAACGAGTTCGTGAACGATCACGTAGTCCACAATCTCCAGCGGAGCCTGGATGAGCCGCCAGCTGAAGTTGATCCCACCCAGACTGGTGCAGGAACCCCAACGCTGCCGGGCATCCGTGATGCGGATCGATTTCGGCGTGTACCCGGTTGTCATCGAGAACCACATGCACCGGGCCATGATCTCCCGCCGGGCCTCCTGCATGTACCAGCATTTCAGCCGGTGTTCTATGTCGGGAAGCAGGGTCCGGCATACGCAGAGCCGGTCCGTGCGTTCAATGGGGCTCTTGCCGCTCTCCACGATATGCAGCGGATAGTCACGACCGAGATAGAAGAAAGTCTCGCCCTCCTCGTACGCATGCACGGTTGCAGCGGGCCGCTGTCTCATCTCGCCGATCTTCTTTGAGATCCAGCCGCTCTTCTCCTTCACGAACGAATTGATCTGATCTGCCGGGGCCTTGAGCGGAGCCCGCACGATCAGGTGCCCGTCCGGTGTGATGACAAGCGCAATGCTCCGGCGCCGGGAGCGAATAATCTGTTGAACAGGAATCTCGTCCATGGCAGGATCAGTGATACGAGTACTTTGAACCGGGATCTAAAAAATAGGTGCTGGATCTGACTTCCGCTTTTCAGGGTACTTTCGTACCGGTCAAACCGTCGCTGATCACTTTCCCGTCCTGGAGACGGATGATCCGGTGGAAATATTCCTTGTGCCAGTCCTCGTGCGAGACCATCACGATCGTCTGCTGCATCTCCTCATTGATCTCCTTGAAGAGATCGAGCACCATCCGGGAGTTCTCCGTATCGAGATTTGCACAGGGCTCATCGGCAAAGAGGATATCAGGCTTGTTCACGATGGCCCTGGCGATCGATACCCGCTGCTGCTGGCCGCCCGAGAGTTCCCGGGGGAGATGGTCCTGCCGGTCGAGCATACCGATCTTGGTTAAGATGTCAATACTTGCATCATGGTTCTGCATCTCGGTGATGTCCGTGCGCAGCATCGCGGGGAGGGAGACATTCTCCATCACCGTAAGATCCGGCACCAGCGCGTAATCCTGAAAGACATACCCGAGCTTGTAGAGCCGGAACATGGTCTTCTCGTGGTCATTGAGCAATGAGACATCAGTCCCGTCTATCTCGATGCCGCCGGATGTTGGCACGTCCAGGAGACCGAGCATATGCAGGAGCGTGGTCTTGCCGCTCCCGCTCGCTCCCATGATTCCAAGGAACTCACCCTTTGCGATGTCGAGCGTGACCCCGTCGAGTGCCCGGACTTCCACATCCACCATCCGGTAGATCTTCTGTAAATCATTGATTGCGATCATGGCATCAGGCCCTCATGGCGGTCTGGATATCCTCGCGCGAAACCTGATAGGCGGGCACATACCCGGCCACAACCGCTGCACAGAACAGGATCACGGAGTTGATGAGAAGATCCATCGGCGTGACATACAGGGTTGCTGACCATTCCGGCGTGACAACCGGATGAACTGCCATGTACGCTGCAAGAGCGAGTGTAATGATGATCCCCAGGATGATCCCCAGTACCCCGAGAATGATCACCTGGAACCCGTAGTTGTGCATGATGACTTCCTTGTCCACGCCGATTGCCTTTAAGATCCCGATCTGCCGGCGGCTGTTGATGGTCTTGATCGTGATGACGATGAAGAGGACGACCGTTGTGATGATGATGCTCACGATCAAAGAGACCATGTTGATGATGGCAAAGCTCTGGAGTGCCCGGCCCATGCTCTTTGCCAGGAGATCGCTGGTGGTCTGGACCTTCTGCGAGACCCCGTACTGGATCAGCTCGTTCTTGATGAACGTCTCGGAGTAGCCGGGTTTAGCCTTGACCGTGATATAATCGGCATTGTCAACCGCTTTTTGGTCCACCAGCGCCATATCCGTTGACGTGACGTAGACTGCACTGTCCGCCGCGCTCCAACCGGTGAAGTAGATCCCTTTTACCCGGTAGTCCTTGACGTAGCCGTTGCCATAGTCGATCGTGATCGAGTCGCCGACCCGGACACCGCCGAGCGAGGACTGGAACTCATCCTCCTGCCGGATAGAGGCATCTCCTGCAACGGGTTTTCCGATGATCACTTCTCCGGTATCATCCTGCCCGAGATAACTGCCGGCAACCATCTTGGTATAGAGAGGCGAGATGGACTTCTCGTCATTGGGCGATATCGCTCTTACCGAGACACCGAGAATACGCTGCCGGTACTTGAGGGTCGCCCCCTTGGTAAAGTGGGGGGTGGCCCGCTCAACACCGGGCATGCCGTTGATGAGCGAGAGCGTTGCGCCAAGATCCGAGACGTACTGGTCCCCGGACTTGGGGCTGACAAGCACGTTTCCGATCTCATAGTCCACGACCTGCTTGGTGATGCTCTGGCCGATCCCGTTGAAGAGTCCGGGCAGGAAGATCATGTTGGTAAAGCACATCCCGATGATGAGGATGGTCAAGATCACGCTCGACCTGCTTCCCCGCTGGAGCGAACGCAGGGCCAGCAGGAATGCGACCTTTAGTTCTTTCTTACCCATGGGAGTGTTCCGTCCCCGTTCTTCTTTGGCAGGTACCAGTACCGGTAGGCGAGGAACCCGAGTATGGCAAGAAGTATGAGACCGAGGATGATGTTTCCGGATCCGTCTGCAACCGGTACTCTCAGATTCATTGGCCGGATCATCGTGTGCACACCCATATCATCGGTATAGGTGATGGTGAGATTGTAGGGATGGTTGCCTCCCTTTGCCCCTTCAAGGAGGAAGATGGCGGGGGCATCATTGCCGGGCTTGATCTTGCCGATGAAGGCCTCTTTGGTCCCTTCCACAGGGAGATCAACGGTTGCTGACACCTGTTTTGCCTCGCCGGTGCCGGTATTCTCGATACGGACGGTGAGATCAAAGGGCGTATTTTCTGAAAGCCGGGGCGGATTGGTATCTACGGAGACAAAACCCAGTTCCGCTTTCCCTTTCAGCATCAGGTCGATGCCGGTTGTCCGTGTCTGTGAAATGCCATCGATGGCACTGTAACTGATGAGCACGGGTATCCGGACAAGACCGGCGTTTGCCTTCTTATCCGAGAGGAATACCACCTGAACGGTCTGTTGCTCTCCGCCGTTAATGGCTCCAAGGTGATAGAGATCTGCATTCTTTGGTGCTACCACCGTACTCATATTCTCGATTTTTATTGTCACTGCATCTGCCAGGGTCTGTCCCGCATTCCGCAGAGTGAGTGTAACGGGGATCTCTTCGCCCGGATTTGCAGGTAGTGGCCGACCATTCAACTGAGAATCAAACAGCCGTTAAAGTACGGAAAATT
>JBAXDE010000036.1:0-11278 GCA_037141115.1 Methanomicrobiales archaeon
CCAGTAAACCCGAAAGGTTGGTTTGCCCTATTTTTTGGAGGGGATACAAAAAATGACATATTTTCTGTTTGAAAAAAACATCTCACTCCCCCTACTTCCTCCCCGAAACCATCCTCTTAATATTCCCCACAATATTCTGGAGCCGGAGGAACCCCCCCATCACACCCTTCATCAAAAACCGCCGGGCACCCATTCCCCGGCCCCCCCTAACAGCCGAGACTTTTTCAAGAAACTGCCGGATATGTTCCTCCACCAGGGACAATTCCGGATAGAGGGAAAAACCCTGCACCAGGGAAGAAATTTTATACAACATACCCGGATTGATTGTAACCAGGATTGGTGATAAAATCATGCGTTTGTTTTCTTTCTCTAATAGTTCATGGCAGAAATGGATCCCGCTTCTTGTTATAATCGGGATCGCAGTGTTGTGTATATCTCCCGTGTCAGCGTCTCCTGCAACCGACTGGTTCGATAAAGGAAATTCTTCCTATATCGCAGGTCAATATGACGAGGCGCTTGCCGCATTCAACAAATCCATTGAACTCGACCCGAATTCGGCAGTTGGATGGAGCCGCAAAGGGCAAACATTGATCATGTTAGGTCGGGAAGACGAAGCACTTGAAGCGTACAACAAAGCTCTCGAAATCAACCCGAATTTAATCTACATATGGAAATATAAAGGGGGTAAGCTTTACAATTCAGATAGAAAAGCCGAAGCACTTGAAGTTTTCAACAATGCTCTCAAAATCGACCCAAATGAAATAGGTATATTGAACAACAAAGGGGTTATACTTCATGATTTCGGTCGAAATGATGAAGCGCTGACAGTATTCAACAGAACTCTCGAAATCGAGTCGAATGATATCAATGCAAAGGAAAACAAAGCGCATGTACTTGATGCTCTGGGACGATATGATGAGGCACTTGTTACATCTGACAGGGCCCTTGGAACTAACCAGAATTCTCCCTATGCATGGAACAACAAAGGGTATGCCCTTTACGGGCTTGGTCGGTATGACGAAGCGCTGACAGCATATAGTCATGCAATGAGTGGTCCTATCGACTCAGAAGTGTGGCATAACCGCGGACTTGCGCTCAGCGCCCTGGGCAGATATACCGAAGCAGTTGCAGCATATGATAATGCGCTTATCACAAAACCCAATTTGACCGCAGTGGAGGTAACCGCAGTTAAGGAGGCACGGAATAGTGCACTCCAAAACATGACACAACAAACCTCCGCGCCTCCCGTCCAAACTCAACAACCGACAAAAGCCACCCCGCTCCAGTATGCACCTCTGGGCGCAATCGTTGTGACGTTAGGAATTGCAGTATGGGGTCGGCGTCGCACCCATCTAAAATAAATTTTTTTAAAGGAAAGTTGTGTAGTTACGCATGATATACAGATCGTGCTCTGAGATTGCCGGTCCATCATTGACACCAGACCTCGTCATGGCGTTTCAGAATAAACCGCCGGGTTCACTCCCCCTACTTCCTCCCCGAAACCATCCTCTTAATATTCCCCACAATATTCTGGAGCCTGAGCGCTCCCCCCATCACACCCTTCATCAAAAACCGCCGGGCACCCATTCCCCTGCCCTCAAATTTTTCCGAGACTTCCTTCAAACGCTCCTGGATCGGGATATGCTGGGGGCAGATCCGTTCGCACTTCCCGCAGTGCTTACAGAGCCCGGCATATGCGGGGACATCGCCGATAATCCCGCCAAGCCGGATGATGTACAGCATCCGGTTCTCCCGGTTCTTCGGGAAGAATGCCGAGTTGTTGTAGAACGCAAAACACTCCGGGATATTGACTCCCGCCGGGCATGGCATACAGTAGCGGCAGCCGGTGCAGTCCACCTTCATCAACCCCCGGTAGATCTGGCGGGCCTCTTCCAGCACAGCAAGATCAGCCTCCGTGAGTGAATCCGGCAACGCGGTCTCCGCCACCCGCAGGTTCTCCTCGATATGGGCCTCCTCGTTCATGCCCGAGAGGACGACCGTCACTGCGGGATGGTTCCATACCCAGCGCAACCCCCACTCCGCAGCGCTCCGCTTGACCGGTGCCGCGTCAAAGCATTTCTGCACCTCATCGGGCACATGGCCGGCCAGGTTCCCGCCCCGGAGGGGTTCCATCACGATGACGGCAATCTGTTTTGAGGCCGCGTACTCCAGTCCCGCGATGCCGGCCTGGTTATGCTCATCGAGATAATTGAACTGGATCTGGCAGAAATCCCATGCGTACGCATCGATGATCTCCTTGAACGTCGCAATGTTGCTGTGGAACGAGAAGCCGGCGTTTCTTATCCTGCCGTCTTTCTTTGCCGCATCCAGGAACTCCAGCACACCAAGACGCAGGAGTTTGTCCCAGGACTCTTTCCCAAGACTGTGGAGCAGATAGTAATCGATGTGATCGGTGTCGAGTTTTTTGAGTTGTTCTTCCAGGATCCGGTCCGTGTCGGCCCGGGAAAAGACGGACCAGGGCGGAAGTTTTGTGGCGATCCGCACCTTCTCCCGGTAGCCGTCATCGAGTGCCCGGCCCAGTATCACTTCGCTTTTGCCGAAATGGTAGATGGGCGCGGTATCAACATAGTTGACCCCATGATCAATGGCGTACCGGAGCTGGCTGATCGCCCGGTCTTCATCAATGCCGCCGCCTTCTTTCTTCGGCAGCCGCATATAGCCAAAGCCAAGAATTGAAAGTTTATCGCCGGTTTTCGGCACGGTTCGGTACAGCATAGGGATTCCTTTCCGGAGATTCGCGCGGGGAGCGGATAAGGATAATGGAGGGGAGGTTACCGGCCCTCCCTGTAGGGGGGGACTGGATTACCGGTTGCGGGATTATTTCGCCGGCACCGGGATGTTCAGGCGCTCGTAGAAGACATCCATGCCGGGCTCTTTGCCTAAGAATCCCCGGAGCAGCACATCGCCGTCCTGCATGTTTCCGGGCTCCAGTATCCAGTGACGGAATTCCGAGCCGGTCGTGGTGTTGGTCAGGCCGTCGCGTTCGAAACGGGCATAGACATTGAGGGCATAGACTTTCGACCAGAGATAACTGTAGTAACCGGCATCATATCCCCCCATGAAGTGACCGATGGTTGCGGGCTCATGGCCACCAGAGATCGGACGGATTCCCATCATCTCTTCGTACATTGTATCGGAGATGCTGGTAACATTCACCGGACCGCTCGCGGTATTGAATACCATATCCTCAGTGGCGAGCATGAGCTGGCGGGAATTGATGATCCCGGCGTTCAGATCGCGGGCCTCAATCATCCGGGTGCGGATATCAGCAGGGAGTTTCTGCGCAGGATCAGTGTACAGGCCGGAGATGGCTTCGAGCACCTGCGGCTGCCATGCCCATTCTTCCAGCGCCTGCGAAGGAGTCTCGACAAAATCCCATTCAACATTAAAGCCCGACAGCGTGGCATACGGTACCCGGGTCAGGCTCGTATGGAGGCCGTGGCCGAGTTCATGGAAGAGCCCGACAATATCATCGTGCGAGAGCAGCGAGGGTTTGTCCCCCACCGGTGCCCGCACATTACCGATGAGGACCGAGACCGGGATACTGTACGAACCATCAGGTCCTGCCCGGCCGACCTTCAACTGGTACATCATCATACCACCGTATTTTCCCTCGCGGGGAAAGAGGTCGACATACATATACGCAATCGTAGTTCCCGCAGTAGCGTTCTCAATCCGGTAGAGTTTCACGCCATCTGCCCAGACTTTTGCGTCTTTTACCTCGACAAACCGTATCCCGAGAAGATGGGAGTATTGATCAAATACACCCTGCAGGGTTGCATCAAGCGGGAAATACGGCCGGATTTTCTCGTCATCAAGCGTATATTTTTCAACCCGGACTTTTTCCTCCAGCCAGTAAAGGTCCCATGGCTCTATAGAGGTGGCTAAAGGATCGATCTTCTTCTTCACTGCGAGGAGTTCTGCCATCTCCTGCCGGTTTTTTTGTATGAGGGGCTCTTTGAGTGCGGCAAGGAACGTAAGCACATTTTCTTTATTTCCTGCCATCCGCCCGTCGATACGGTAATCCGCCCAGGTCGCATACCCGAGTTCTTTTGCAATCTCCTGCCGCAGGACAATGGCTTCTTCCAGCAGCCGGGTGTTCTCAACGGACTGGCGATTATTAAACGCGTAATACATCCGCTTCCGGGTATCGTCCCTGCCGGCACCCAGTATAATGGCCAGATAATCCGGGTATTTCGTGGTGACAATATACGTTCCCCGGTCAGTCTGTTTGAAGCCAGCAAGGATGTTTGCAGGTACCCCCGAGAGATCCTGCGATGTAAACTCAACGGTGGTATTGTCGTTGTTCAAATTGGTCGAGAACCGGCTCTCAAGCGAGGAGAGGTTTGCCATCATCTCCCGCACGTGTGCAAGCCGGTCGTCCGGCAGACGGAGACCGTTCTTCTCGAACCGCTGTACGGTCTTGTTGTATAACCGCGCTTCATCCGCATTGCGGGGAGTCTGGCCGTGAATTGCCGTATAGAGATCGCGGCGGGTGTAGACATTGACCATGAAGATCCCTGTCTTCTCTTCGCAGGCTGAGCCTTCTGCCGAGATCGCGGGATCGGGATAGAGATAACTCATCACCGACAGGGGCGAGGTGGCATCGGTAATATCACCCATGGCCTGTTCGAACCTGAGCAGGGTGTTCTCCACCGTGCGGCCAGCCGAGGGAGTTGCGGCAATCGCGTTAAGCGACGTATTCGCGGAAGCTAACGCTGCATCACAGCGCTGCGTAATCTCGCCCGGGGCAAACCGGGAACTTACCGGTTCCCGGGGATCAGGTACGGTCAGATTCGGTTGGATCCATGAGGACGGAGAAACCGGCTGGGCTGCCGGGGGGCTGCCAATACCTCCGGGAAAATACTGGGCTGTAAGCAGGACCAAAAAGATCAGTATCACAAACAGGAGAACACCATATACCATTTTCTGCATCATCGTTACCCATCATGAGAGTCAGGATATAATAAGCGGTTGGTTCGCGACCCTGCCCCTACTGCAAGGTTATTAATCATCCCCTCCTTTGAATGTTAATGGTGATTTAAAATGGCAATCGACTGGTACAGGGAATTTGTAAACCTCGGGTATACTCCCGCAAAGGATGAACTTGTCTGCCTCTTTTATTTCGAACCGGCAACCGGCATCAGCCCGGAAGAAGCCGCCGGGCGGATCGCATCAGAGAGTTCAACGGGCACATGGACAACGCTCTTTACCATGCCCCCCCGTATGAAAAAACTCCAGGCAACGGTCTTTGAGATCGACGGGAACTACACGAAGATCGCGTACCCGCTCGCACTCTGGGAAGAGGGCAATGCCGTGCAGCTGCTCAGCGGGATTGCGGGCAACATCTTTGGCATGAAGGCGCTCAAAAACCTCCGGCTCATCGATGTCTCGTTCCCGGCAGCCTATGTTAAAAATTTCAAAGGCCCGCATTTCGGCAATGACGGGATCCGGAAGATGATGAATGTCCATAACCGCCCGCTGACCGGTGCGGTACCAAAACCCAAGATTGGGTTCTCGGCAAAGGAGCATGCCGACATTGCGTACGAGACCTGGATGGGCGGGTTTGATTTTGTCAAGGATGACGAGAACCTGACCTCGACATCGTTCAACCGTTTCGAAGACCGCGTCAAGTTCATGACAAAACTGCGGGACAAAGCCGAGAAAGAGACGGGTGACCGGAAATCCGCGTACCTCAATATCAGCGCAGATGTCGAGACCATGAAGAAGCGGGCGCAGCTGCTGGCAGACAACGACTGGAACTTTGCCATGATCGATGTGGTTGTTGCAGGCACGGCGAGCGTCATGACCATGCGGGACTACTGCTCGGATCTCGGCCTTGCCATCCATGCCCACCGGGCCATGCACGCAAGCTTTGACCGGAACAAAAAGCACGGGCTCACCATGCTCTTCCTGGCAAAACTGATGCGGCTTATCGGCGTGAGCCAGATCCACACCGGCACTGCGGTCGGAAAACTCGTTGGCACAAAAAAGGAAGCCATGCTGCTTGCCGATGCACTGCGGGAGAGAAAGACAAAAGGCGTGGAACATGTTGCGCTCGACCAGGACTGGGGCTCAATCAAGAGCGCATTCCCGGTCTCATCGGGCGGTCTGCACCCGGGATTAGTTCCCGAAGTGCTGGACATCTATGGCTGTGAAGTTGTGCTGCTCGTGAGCGGCGGAATCCACGGGCACCCGAAGGGGACAAGGGCTGGTGCAATGGCAACCATGCAGGCAGTCGAGGCATGGCAGGAAGGCGTCACCCTTGATGTGAAGGCAAAGAAGGCAAAGGAACTGGCTGAAGCCCTGAAGAAGTGGGGATACTACAAGCCCAAGTAAACCAGGAAATTATATTTTTTTGTCTGTATCAGAAATTTCATCATCTACCTGTCCCCATCGGAAGGTATGCAGGATATTGTAACCAGCAAAAAGATGGAGAACGGGATCGTTGTTTTCTGGAATGAGAAGGGGGAGAAGAAAAGCGAGTCCTTCAATTATTCAGAACTCGTCGACATGAAGATCAATGCGCTCGATCTGCTCGAACGCCCGAAGTCCTACAAGGTAGACGTTGCCGCGCACAAACTCATCGTCCAAAAATAAGGAACCGGTGAAGACCGGCAGCCCGACCCTCTCCCATTCATCCTATGAGAGCGGATGGTATAGGTGCATGCATTGATGAGCCCGTATGCCAATCACCATTCTGATAGCTATGGCTCCATCACCAGATTTCCTCATAGGAAAAACCGCACCGGCATTCTGCCTGCCGGATCCCCAGGGTACAGAAGTCTGCCTCAAACAGTTCAGAAACAGATGGGTTGTCCTCTACTTCTACCCCCGCGACAATACACCGGGCTGCACCCTTGAGGCTATGCAGTTCAATGCTGCGCTGGAGAAGTTTGCCGGACTCGGTGCACAGGTAATCGGAGTGAGTACCGATTCGCAGGAGAGCCACCAGAAGTTTGCTGCAAAAAGAGAGCTCGATATCCTGTTGCTGAGCGATACGGAACACACGGTTCTCTCTGCCTATGAGTCCTGGAAACCAAAGACTATGTTTGGCAGGGAATTTTTCGGCACGCAGCGCGACACGTTCTTAATCGATCCTTCAGGAACCATTGCAGCCGTCTGGCGCAAAGTCTCAGTAAAGGGGCATGCGGAAGAGGTTGAGCGGGTACTGCTGGACGAGATAAAAGAGCGTGGGAAGAGAGAATAAAAACCGGTCAAAATCCAGGGAAAATCAAGAACAACCATGCCCCCAGCAGCTGCATGAGCGGCCAGGAACAAGGCTACACAAATAAATGGCAAAAAGACCATGACTTATAAAGAGAACATGCTCCATAGAGCAATCAAGACGAGATGATACTATGGGAATTCCGTACCTCAACAGTGATGAATCCATACTTCTGTCAACCCACAACATCCTTATCGATGCCGTGGTTTCAGAAATGATACTGACAAACCAGCGCCTTCTCCTTGTGGACAGCGATACTACCCTGTCCCGGCACACGGAGATACCATTTGCCGCCATCGAGACCGTAACCACCATGGAGAGTGGATCTGCAGATCCGGCAATATCCCTTGCAATCCTGAAAAAGAGCGGCGGGACAATTCCGCTGCAACTGGTCTTTACCCAGCAGCCCCGTTCACAACGGACCGATGAGAGGGATACCTGGGCGCAGGGAATCAAAGAGCAGATTGCACTCATGCCTGCCGGCACTGCCCCGGTATTTGTGGATTTTGAAGAAGATGAGGCTGAAGATCTCAAAAAACTGATCGGGTATAAAGCCGAAGGAACACCGGCCGTTACCGAGGATAAAAATCCCCCCGCGGGAACACGTTCGAAAAACAAATCTCCCCTCTCATCCCGCTTCCACCCGACATCAACTGCCGGGATAAGTAAAAATATGCTTATTGCAGGTGCGGCGATTGTTGTGATCATCCTTTTGATTGCCGGTGCAGCCTTCATTTACCCGGCTTTCATGTCGCCAAAGGCCAGCGTGCCTTTGCCCGTGATCACACCAGAACCGACAACAGTCGCTCCTATCGTACCGGTCACAACTGAAGTACCAACCGCAGAACCAACACCAGTTGCCATAACTCCGGAACAGACAGCCAGTTCACAACCAACTGCCATTACTACAACAAGCCAACCCCAGACCGATGTAACCAGTACCGGTGTATGGGCGAAGATCGTGTACGATGGTGAATATACCGGATCTGTCGGAACCGGGGGAAGAATGGTCCAGGTCAGCGGGACCGGGGGACGGTTATACCGGATACCCGCAGCCAGTACAGATATTGTAGAAGTAGCCGTCCAGAAACTTGACACCTCAGGTCTGCCTATGACCATTGAAGTGTACAATAACGGAAGGGTAATCCAGCAAAAGACGATCAGGACTCCGAAGGGAACATTATCCATGTCCGTTGATCTCAAAACCGGCTGAATCCCAATAGTCATTCCAGCGCTGACACCAGGACGGTACAAAAACCCGGAAAAAACTGATGCCAGCCAAAATCCTTTTTTTTCAATTATGTTTTTAGATAGTGTTGTTTTATCCGGGGTACATTTTCTCTTCCCGATTGCCTGTTCACAAGATACGGGTTCAGGAAAAAAGAATGGAAGGATGGATGGATGAAAATTTCCCTTTTTCACCCGGGGCTTTTTCGTGCACAGCGACTGTACCGTATTTACTTAGCCGGTACCATCCGGCCAAGGTCTGCTTCCACCGTAGTATTTGGCTTGAGATCGAAATTTTTCACGAGCACGTCAAGCACCGCGGGGGAGACAAAGGCCGGGAGTTTTGGACCGAGCGTGATATCCCTGACACCAAGGGACAGGAGCGAGAGCAGGACGAGCACGGCCTTCTGTTCGTACCATGCGATATTGTACGAGACCGGCAATTCATTGATGCCTACACCGAACGCTTTTGCAAGGGCCTGTGCAATCACCACTATCGAATAACAATCATTGCACTGGCCGGCGTCGAGCACCCGGGGAATACCCCCGATAGTGCCCAGGTCCAGGTGGTTGTAGCGGTACTTGGCACAGCCGGCCGTGAGGATGACCGTATCTTTGGAAAGGGCCAGGGCAAACTGTGTATAATATTCCCGGTCCTTCTGCCTGCCATCGCATCCGGCCATGACAATGAACCGCTTGATATCGCCGTTCTTTACCGCTGCAATCACTTTGTCAGCAAGACCAAGCACTGCGCCATGAGCGCAGCCAGTGATGAGATCCTTACTTCCTGCATTGAGTTCCTGCGGGGGCTGGCTCTTCTTTGCAAGTTCGATGACCGCAGAGAAATCTTTCCTGCCATCAGCCGATGCTGCGATGTGCTTAACGCCAGGATACCCGGCAAGCCCGGTGGTGAAAACCCGCCCGGCATAGGAGTCTTTGGGAGGGACAATACAGTTGGTGGTCACCAGTACCGGACCGTTGAACTTCTCGAACTCATCGCGCTGGGTGTACCACGAGCCCCCGTAGTTGCCATGCAGGTGCGGGTATTTTTTGAACGCGGGATACCCGTGCGATGGCAGCATCTCGCCATGCGTGTACACATCCACGCCGGCATTCTTCGATTGCTCCAGTAGCAGGGCCATGTCCTTTAAGTCGTGGCCGGTGATCAGGATCCCCGGGCGGGTGCCCACAGTTGTTTTAACACTGGTGATCTGCGGGTTACCATATGCAGTGGTGTTTGCCCCATCCAGGAGAGCAAGGGTAGTCACTCCGACACTCCCGCATTCCAGAACGAGTGCAACCATCTCGGGGACCGTGAGATCCTGTAACGTTGAGGCCAGGCCCTTCTGGAGAAAGGTCTCGATCCCTGCGTCGGTCCGGCCGAGCACATGAGCATGCGTATAGTATGCGGCAACGCCTTTGAGCCCATAGATGAGGGTCATCCGGAGGGAGCGGACATCTTCGTTTGCCGTTGCAAGCGTCCCAACGGTCTTTGCCTTTTCAAGGATAGTGATGTCGCCCGCAGGCTTCCAGGTGCAGGCATCAGGTTCCCCACTTCCGGCTGCCGGAAGGGAATCGCGAAGGGCTATGGCTCTGGTGATCTGGTCAGCGAACCGCTGCTTATCGAAATTTACATTGGTCAGCGAGGAGAAGAGGGCTTCTGCAATGAACAGGCCCGCTGCCGGATTCGCTTTTCCCTTCTCCATTGCTGCAAGATTTCTTACCGAGATACCTTTGCAGAGGTACACAAGCACATCCTGGTAAGCTGCGATCTCATCTTCCTTGCCACAGACACCCTTTATGGTACAGCCTGTTCCCTTTGCCGTCTCTTCACACTGGTTACAGAACATCATTTACTCCTTTGATATACTTTTGATACAGTATATCAATTACATACCAGATTATAAATAGCCGGGAGTTTCCAAAAGTATACCATGGATGATGCGTGCACGATCAACCTGACCGTCCGGTACCTTACCAAGAAATGGATGCTGCTGATCATCCTGGAACTCTACAAGGGCGACGATCATACCCGCAGGTTCTCCGATCTCAGGGATTCCCTGGACGGGATTACCCCCAAAGTTCTCTCCGAGCGGTTGAAGGAACTCGAAGACGAAGGAATTCTCACACGGAAGGTGGATGCAACGGCGTTTCCCATCAAAGCCGAGTATACGCTCACCGCCAGCGGACTGGAAATCGTAGAAGTGATCCGGGGTATAAAGCGCTGGGCCCTGAAGTGGAAGATCGAGAATATTCCCTGCGGGAAACAAGACTGCGGAGTCTGTGTACTGTGAGCCGGATTAAAAAAATCAACGATGTGAAAGACCATGAAAATTACTGATGTTGCAAAGGTCCCGTCAGGACCAAACCCCCACCATGTGGATGCACGGAAGATTTACGATACGCCGGATGCGATCGCAGTCGTTATCACACTCCAGCCCGGGGAATCACTGAAAAAGCACATGACGCCGGTCGATGTCTTCTTCTATGTGCTGGAAGGCACGGGCATTGTAGAGATCGGTACTGAACGCGAAACCGTGACAAAAGATCATCTGGTCGAGAGCCCGGCCCGGATCCCGCACCGCTGGATCAACGAGAGTAAAGCGGTGTTCCGGGTGCTGGTTGTCAAGGTGCCCAGGCCAACGGAAGAGACAAAGTTGTTGTAAGCGGGAATGCATCCCCATTTTATCCTGAAAATTTTTTAAAAACTTCAGACAATCGGGCAGGCAAATGGAAATTGAGTCTGGAGAGGCTGTTGCATAACTCCCCCCGACCGCCTTAAAATAAATCGAAATTACTTTA
>JBAXDE010000037.1:0-11216 GCA_037141115.1 Methanomicrobiales archaeon
CGAAAAAAGATTGTTGGGACTTCTGTGGGGGGATCTGGTCAGTAACCTTTTTTTTAAGGGTACTCCAAGGGCACACCCGGTTTTCGGTTTTTACCGTAGATAGAATCAGTATCGTGCCAGCTCCCGGAAAGATTCCGGTAACAAGAAAGTATCTAACAAAACCACACGGAATCCGGGAACCCTGCATGAAAAGGAAAGAGATAATCCCTGTTCACGTCACAATGTGTTAAGGACCGAAAGAACCATGGCAATATATGAACCGATCAGCAAGGTCAACCTTGAGCGTATCACCAATGGCATCTTTGCATTCACCATGACCCTGCTTGCACGAAACATCCTCATGCCGGATCCGGGTTCGGTTAAAGATCTGCTGACCTTCGATACGTATATTTTAAAGGCTATCCTGTCCGTCATTGATTTTGTGGGAATCTTCATCCTGCTTGCCATGTTCTGGATGCTCTTTTTCCAGATGTTCCGCCGGATGAAGACCTATGATTACCATTTTCTCCATGTCCACATGCTGGCACTCATGGCGATTGTATTGCTCCCGTTCACCTCCGGATTCACCGCGCTGAGTGAGAATTTACCTTTTGCCGACCTCTTCTTCCAGGCCAATTACCTGATGCTAGGCGTAATTCTTGCATATTTATGGCATTATGCCCTGTCGAGACCCGAGCTTCTGGCCCCCGGGCTTAGCGATCGGGATGCCCGGTTCCTCCTTCAGAAGTGCCTGGTCCCGCCGGCAGTAGCGGGTCTTGGAATCATCATGGTCCTGTCCAGTATAAAATACCTGGATCTCCTGTATTTCCTCCCGTTTATTATTATCGCGATATTTTTCAGAGAGCCCCCGGTTGAAGAGCCAATTCCGGAAGGTTAGCCCTGGGGTAATACGGCTCCCGGGAAATGCGCGAGACCGGTATACTGCCTGAAACGAGGATCTTTTTTTTAGCAATATCCCGCTCAAAAAGGGTTGTCTTTTTTACCCGTTACAGAATATATAGTATCAGATAATTATACGAGGCAAAAAGCAGTGAGCGACCGCCCAGATAACCAGGACGCTACCTATCTTCCGGAGCGATACAGGCAGCAGGTAAGAGCGAAAAAACAACGCCGTATTTACCGGAAACTGGTAATGGCTGGTATCGTTATCGCTGTAGCTATTGTTGCAGTCTTGTTGCTCATCGGGATGCTCGCTGGCCCCCAGGCCTCCACTATTATTCAAAGCCCGGCAACCCCGGCCCCGACCACTATTCAGCAAAACGAAGCACCTGTCGGGACGATAACCGTTGCAGTCACACCGGCTTATGCAGCAGGAACGGGAATTTCTCCCCTGTATACGACCGATATGATCCCGCTGGAAAAGGCAGTCGCTCTCATTAAAGATGAGTATCCGGCAGAAACCTACACGCTGGTCAGCGCCAATCTCACGAACCGGTATTCCGGCCTCATGCTCTACGAGTTCACCCTCCGGGCTGCGAATCCTTTATCAACCGTAACCCCGTTCACCGTCTTTAACGATGCAGTGACGGGCGATCCCTACACGCAGGGACAGGAGAATGCCCGTATCACGGTAACAGAAGCACAAGATCTGGCTAAAAAAGCATTTTCCTCCCTTCAATCCGATCGTATTCTGGTACGGTACAATGGCAGTTCCGATTCACAAGGAACCTGGAACTTCAGGTTTGTAAAAGGTAATAAACCGGTCCTCACAGGCACAATGGATGCCGAAACCGGGCAGATCATCTCATTTACCCGACCGGTCCAGAAGCTGGGAAGACCGGCAGAACCAGTCCTTGACATGCCAGCCGCACAGAAGATTGCAGACCGCTATATCTCCAGCCAGAACGGCCCGGTTGGGGTCAACATGAGCGAGGGGAAATATTCCCCCCTCGGGATTCCGTCCGATCCCGTGGCAGGCCAGTACACATTTATCTATAACCGGATGGTCAACAATATTCCCTGTGAGCAGGACGGGTTTGTGGTAGAAGTCAATTCAGTAAACGGTGAGATCACCGCGTATGAACGGCACTGGACCTCTTCTGACAATGCCTTTTCCGTGGCATCCGAACCGCTTGTACTGAAGCGTGAAGCCACCTTCTCTGTGCTCCAGCAGGCAAAAGAGAGATACCCGGAATCAGTAGACGGACTCCGGGTTATATCGGCAGAACTCAAGTGGATGGACCAGCACCCCGCGGGCGTGATCCCCCGGCCCGGCAGCATCCCTCTTGCATGGAAAGTTACCTTCGATGATGACAGTATCCGGGCGAACAGATCTGCACAACCGGCCATTGCATGGGTGGATGCACAGACCTACAGCATTCTGGATTTTGAATACAATCACTGATCTGACATTCTCTTTTTTTAAAGATAAAATTCCGTCAATAACCTCGGATATCAAAAAGGGAAATGAAAAAATTTAATGGTTATTCAGCACTTGTCGCATATGTACTCAACCGCTATTGCGGCTTTGCGCATATCGCCTTTGATCTGTTTCTTCCCGCCACGGAAGAAGAGTTTTTTGCAGTTTGAACAATATTTGGGCCGGATCTGATCCCACCGGTTCATGGGAACCTCGAGTGTAAACCCGGTCCGGTTCCACTCTTCGGGAGGTTTCTCCGCATTCTGTTCGTAGATTGCGACAAACTCCATGATCTGGTGGGGTGGCACCCCCATGTCTACGAATTTTTTGAAGACAAAGTAGTTGAAGATCAGCCACGAGAGGTCGGTGCGATCGAGGATGCCTTCATACTCCCCAAATGCGTCGTCGAATTCCTCTAACGAGCAGCCGCAAAGTGGGCATTTGCCACCCACGAGCTCATCGAGAAAAACCTCTTCCTGGCACCCCGGACAGGTCGTGTGCGGGGATTGCATGCGTGATGTCATTTGTATTCTCCAGAAGGTCAAAATTATTGATATTCATATGTACTGGGGACTAAAATCCCGGGAAATAGATGAGTAATGTAATTAGTGTTTGGCGGGTGGGCTCATATAGGTATCACCAGTGCATATGCACCCCGGTAAAAAGATTATTCTCGGGGGGAAAAATCACTCATAGGAAAGGTCCTCGCGCTCCATGACAAGGGTCCCAAAAATCACTTTTTCGAGGACCTGCGCAACATATTTTATGTGCATCGCCTTCTCCATATCCTCATTCCGGTGAATATCCGAGTACAGCTGAAGCCGGATTAAGGAGAACCGGAACCGGTCAAGGGTCTCATCATCCATATTCATCGCTTCGCGGTAGATGGGTTCAACCATGTCAGGGAAGACAAGCGGATTCTCAAGGCTTGCGATGATGCCCGTGTAAATAGGAAGCGGTTTTTCCGTCCCGGTGAGAATCCGCAGGTAGTCCATTGCTTATCCCTCTACGACTTTGATGAGTGATTCCATTACCTTGTCAACAGCAGTCCAGGTCGGGCTGGTGGTGCCGGCACGCTTGATGATGAACGGGCGACCCTCATCACCGGCCTTGCGCATCTCGATGTCGATAGGGATCGCACCAAGGAACGGCACCTTGAGTTCTTCTGCTATCTTTTTGCCGCCACCCTTTCCAAAGAGATCGATCTCCTCGCCACAGTGGGGGCAGAGCATCCCGCTCATGTTCTCGATGACCCCGATGACCGGGAGCCCGAGTTTCTCGATAAACTTTGCCGATTTCCGTGCATCCATGGTGGCAACATCCTGGGGGGTGGTCACAATGACCGCTCCACGGACATTGGGTGCAAGCTGGGCAATCGTCAGCGCTTCGTCACCGGTGCCCGGGGGAAGGTCAACCACAAGGTAATCGAGCGGGCCCCAGTTCACTTCGCCAAGGAACTGCTGGATCGCTGCCATCTTCATCGGTCCGCGCCAGATGATGGGGGTGCTCGTGTCAGGAAGCAGGAACGCCATGGAGAGGACGGATAACATCCCGGTGACATGAACCGGCTCAATCCGATCGTCCTTCATCGCGAGTTTGTGGTCTTCAATGCCCAGCATTTTCGGGACATTGGGGCCGTGCATATCAAGGTCAAGAAGACCTACTTTCTTGCCATGGTTCGAAAGAGCATAGGCAAGATTTACCGAGACGGTTGATTTTCCCACGCCACCTTTGCCGCTCAGCACCATGATGACATGCTTGACATCCATGGTGGCTTTTTGGGGGAGTCCTGACGGTGCCTTCTTTGTCGATGAGCAGGAAGATGCAGTCGCGCAGCTGGAACACTCGCTCTTGCATTCTTCATCTGCTTTTTTTGGTTGTGTATTGTTCTTAGCCATGGTATCCCTTTTAAAAATTCTAATCGTTACCCGTACCAGTTGTCACCCTTAGACAAATAAAGATGTGGAAATCAACCCTGCCCCCTGCAAAGTGATCATTTATTGATCCCGCCGGACACAGATAAAAAAAAGAAAGTGCACATTTTTTATATGCTGCCTGCTCACCGTTCATCAATGAACTCCAGCCAGAAATTCTGTACAGTGTGTGGTGCACTCCTGGTATCCGGCACCCGGTTCTGTGGACAGTGTGGCAGCCCGGTTCCAGGACAAAATCCCACAGATCTTCCTGATACCTCCCGGACTGCAGTCCCCCGGACGGCTCAAGGGTCTCGGGAATCGCCCGTGCAAGCCGGCCCGGAACAGATCACCGGCATCGTCCCGTTCATCGAGCATGGTCTTCTCTCGGTCATCTACTATATCCTGATCGTCACTCCTCAGCGCCTCATATTCTGCACGTGGAACCCTGACACTGATGAGGCAATGTCCGAAGCAGAAGATGTAGTTATGCAGGAGTCCTGCACTATCTCAGAGACCACCGATGAGATCGCCTATTTCCGGGCAAAGGACTGGACTGTCGGACCATGGCAGCGTTACCTCTCCATGCCAATCGATACGATTGCTGCCAGCGCTCCGGGATCCATATCAATTCCGGTATCCAGTATTTATGAGGTAAATATCATCTGTGAGAACCGGGCTTCCACGCAGGACCAGATGTATATCGAAGGGAGTGACCGCAAACACACCTTTGACCTGATGTTCTCCCAGGGACCGTTTGTCTTTCAGCTTCTCAGGCCGGTACTTGGTGAAAAGGTCCACATGGCAGAACATCTCCATAAACGACACGGTCTCGACCGGTTGTTAACCGGCCAGGAATACAAGTAATCCCTGCCTCAATGCATGATCCTATTATCCCGGAAGGTGAGAGTAAAAATATATGTCCAGGTGAAATTTGTTCCCATGGACAAAACTTAAACTTATCCGGCCTTGCCCGAATAATTCAAGGGAGATGGGGATCGATGGAAGCACTCAAAGTTAAGATAACAGTAAAATTCCTCCCGAACGACTATACCTGCGATGGGGAGGATATCTCACCGGAGATCGATGTCGGCGGCGTGAACACGGCGATATCGAAATCGCTGGCAATCCTTGTCATTGATCCTGATTCAGGTGGCGGGGGTGGGTTTGTCCACTGGATTGCCTGGAATGTGGAACTGGTAAGGATGATTCCAGAAAAGATCCCAAACACACCGGAAGTTACCTTTCCCATCACAGCAACCCAGGGGACAAACAGCTTCGGTAACATCGGGTACAATGGCCCCTGTCCTCCAAATGGGCAGACGCATCGCTACTTCTTTACCGTGTACGGACTGGACTGCCTCCTCTCCCTTCCCGCTGGGTCGACAAAAGAGCAACTGGTCAAAGCGATGGAAGGGCACGTTGTCCAGTACGGAGAGACCTACGTAACGTATGGAAGATAGTCAGTCAGGAGCATCCTTGACATAAACAGCCACATTTATTTTTTCCGGATGAAAAAGAATCATTTATACAATTGTGCTGCATCAGTTCTGTAACGGACTTTGAGGTGTACAATGTCGAACAAACTGATTGTTGTCATTATTGTGATCATGCTCATCATTGGCGGAATCGCAGCAACCGGGGTATTCTATGTTCCCGGGTTTTCCGAGGTTCTCGGAACAAATCATGCACGGGACCTTGGGGTAAAGGCAGATCCGGCAAAATTCAATGCCCTTCTTGCCCGCGAAAACGTGAAACTCTCCGGCCCGGCCGCCAATTATCCCCTGACTGCGAATATAAAATACGGGCAGGCACAGCCAATGGATGTGACGGTCACGAGTGAAGAACTCACGTCAATGATGCAGGCCACCAACAATGCCAACGGGCCGCTCAAAAACATGCAGGTCAAACTCGGGAACAACAACCAGATGGAGATGTCTGCGGACGCCGACCTCCAGAAATACGGCTATCCGGTCCAGGGTCCTGTGTACCTGAAAGGGAGCTTTGAAAAATCCGGTTCCGGTTCGGTCAATGTCATTGTCAAAGAAGGTAGTCTTGGCCTGATCCCAGTACCGGAAAGTGTATTGCAGCAGGCCGGTGACGGCGTTGAACAACAGATAAATCACCAGCTTGGCAGCATGCCCGGTATGAGAATCGATACGCTCGAGATCCAGAACGGCCAGCTGCATTATACCGGAGCATTCCCCCAGACCGCTTCTGTGTGAAAGGAATTCCCGACCAGGAATTATCTTCTTTTTTCCGGAATGACCTGGCGCAATCAGAAGGGTCCCCGAATCGAATCTGGTGTTTTCATCCAGTACTTACTCTCAATCACCCATCCGGGTCATCATAAAAGTAATTCATTTCCCCGGGGAACAGTCTATCCCGCACATACTACAACCGATCCATTTTTCATAAAAAACGTCAGGATTAAGACATCACGGCACAGATAGACGAGCATTATGAAAAAACGGGACCGGTTGGGGTCATTGGACAAGGGGCTTGATTCTGCCATCCGCACCATGACTGACAAACGGGAATCCCTCATGTCCCCTCTCGCTGCCACCAGCGCAGATGCAATACGCCGTCACAACCGGGCAGCAGAAGATATCCGTACCCCCTACTCCCGCGATGCCGACCGGATCATCCATACACGGGCATATACGCGCTATATCGACAAGACGCAGGTCTTTTACCTTGTCGATAATGATCACATCACCCACCGGGTCATCCATGTCCAGCTGGTATCAAAGATCGCCCGAACGATCGGGCGCTGCCTGCGGCTGAACGAGGATCTCATTGAAGCCATTGCACTGGGGCATGACATTGTCCACATCCCCTATGGCCATTTTGGCGAGACCTGCCTGTCAGCGCTTTGCGAACGGTACTGCATTGGCAGGTTTTTTCACAATGTCCAGAGCGTGCAGTTTCTCGACCGGATTGAGGACTGCGACCTGAGCATGCAGGTGCTCGATGGCATCCTCTGCCACAACGGGGAAGCAGATGATCTCCGTATCTCCCCGGTACCCTGCGGAAGATGGGCTGCCTTTGACAAGAAAGTGCAGGATAATGCCGATGGCCGGCGCAGCGGGGCTGCCATGACACTGGAAGGCTGCGTGGTCAAGTTTGCCGACACCATTGCCTATATCGGGCGGGATATCCAGGATGCAAAGGAGATTGGGCTTATTGATGATTCACTCCCTCTACCCGAGGATTGTACTGATGTCCTGGGCAGTTCCAACCGCGAGATCATCAATACCCTCATCTATGACCTGATCGAGAACAGCGAGAGTGAAAATGAAGGATACATCGCGTACAGCCGCGAGGTGGAAAAGGCCCTCATAGGTCTCCGGGCGTTCAGCCGGGCGAACATCTACAATAATGAGAAACTCACCAGAGAACGGCCGAAAATTGAACGGATGTATGCTACCCTGTTTGAGACGTATTTTGAGGATCTCGAAGCAGGACGCCAAGATACTAAAATTGTTACGGATTTCATACAAAACGGCTGGATCAGCCCTCGGTACCTGGAGTCAGCAACGGATGCAGAACTCGTGCGGGATTTTATAGCCGGTATGACCGATCGCTACTTTGCAAAGCGGTTTGAAGAGTGCGTTATCCCAAAAAGAGTGGATGCCAAATTCGCATGATTGAAAAAATAAAAATCAGTCGTATTTGCTCTTTGGCTCTGCCCACCCGGTGAACCCGCAATAGATAAACCCGGCTCCCTCGCAATGCTGACATTGCCTCTTAGGTGCAGTGACCAGAACGCTGCCGCTCTTATTGCATACGGTACACCCGAATCCCTCGCAGCTGGCACACAGAGCCGGTTCATAGATTTTTTTTCCATCGCTCATACGATCACATCAGGACAATAGATATCCGGACCAGAGAAGACCGGTCCATACATTCACTCATCATCCTCATCCAGGTACCGGGAGAGTGCATCGAGGAGTTCAGCTGCTGACTGGTACCGGTCTGCAGGATTTTTTTCCAGGCATTTACCGATGATCTTCTCAACCGCTGCTGCATCGGTATTATATTCTGATGGCGGCAGGGGTGCTTCGCGGAGGATCGCGTTACCCACTTCAACGATACTTTCCCCGCCAAACGGGATCGAACCGGTAACAAGTTCGTAAAAGACCACACCGAGCTGGTAGACATCCGTGCGTTCATCGGTCCGGCCGAACTCCGAAGGAGATACCTGTTCCGGGGCAGCGTACGAGAGTGAGAATCCCGCAATGCTGGACTTTTTGACATCCGCAGCCAGCACCTTGCTCATTCCCCAATCGGTGATCTTCGGGACACAATCATCATTTAAGAGGATGTTGTGCGGTTTTATATCGCGGTGGATGAACCCGTGCACGTGAGCGTAACTGAGACCATCAGCAATCCCTTTGATGATATGCACCGCTTTCCAGACCGGCAGCGGCTTTTCCTGCTCCTCTAACGATGCAGGCACAAACTCCATCTCCACGTAGGGAACGGGCAGGATATTCACGCCGAATACTTCTACGATATTTTCATGCCGCAATGTTTCCCAGGCCTTGATCTCGTTTAAGAATGACTTCCCCGTCATCTCGTCAAAACTGATCGGGATCTTGACAGCTACTTTCAACCCGTCTGTCTTCCGGATGGCAGAAAAAACCCAGGCAATACCGCCCCGCCCGATAAACGCGATATCGGTGTATTTGTTCTCCAGTTCCCGGGGAAAGTAGTATTTCTGGTCGGACAATGCAGGATAATAGTCGTCATGAAAACTATCATCCATACTATCATCTGAAAGAGATGTTTCAGTACCGGGAGTTGTGAGGGGGGAGCGGGTGCGCCGTGAGATAACCACCGGTTTTGCCGGGGGGATCTCCGTAGGTTCACCGGCAATGGCAGGAGTCACACGAGCCTGTTGCCACCGGTAAACCATCACGATACCTCCCGCAAGAACAGCGAAGATAATGAGTCCCATCACAAAGGTGATGGTACCTGAAGGAAGACTGTCCCGGGGATTTTCAGCAGATACCGGAGACTGCGTGAGGGCAGAGGTAACCGGCACCGTCAGGGTCGCGTTAGCAGTGGTGGCAGTAGTTGCAGTAGTTGCCGGACCCAATGAGACGGTGGGAAATGGGATGAGAGGAGTCGGAGTCAGGGGGAGTGCTTTGACCGGAACCGGCATGATTCCCGTGTAATACTCCATGGGATCCATAAGGGGGAACTGATCGACAATATTCTGGTCCGATTCCAGGATCGCTTTCGGGTTTCCCCCAATCGCGATCATGTACGGAGTGTCCCCGATCCCATCACCGTTCTTATCCCGGCCAAGGTAATCGCTCCAGTAGTTCCCCATAGGGCTCTCCTCGGTCTTCCCCAGGTAGGTATAGGTGAGAGGAGTTGTTGTGCTCCAGACGGAAGTGGCACTCTTTGAGAGAACATTCTGGGTATTTAAAAAATTGTTCCGGGAGAGACGGTTGGAGAGCGAGGATGCGTCGAGACTGATGCCATGATTGTTTGTGCGGATGCTATTGCCTTCAATAAGGTTACCGGTCGAACCTTCAAGCACAATGCCGGTCCGCTGGTTATTGGAGATATTATTTCCCGAAAGGATGTTATCCTGGGCAGATACCAGTTTTATTCCCTGGGCATTATTGACAATGGTATTTTTCCGGATCGTATTGAGATCTGAAGTGATAAAGATACCATTCAGCAGGTCACTGTTCCGGATGACAAAACCTTCAACAGTACAGCCATCGACCCGGATCTCCATCCCATTACCCTTTTTATCCGGATCAATAACGGGTGTTCCATTGCCACTGTCAATACCAATGAGTGAGAGCTTCTTGTCCAGGTGAACGCTTTCCAGGTACGTACCGCTCTCAACAGTGATGGTATCACCAGGAGATGCCCATTGAATTGCAGCATTTATTCCGGTAAACTCAGCCCCGGAGGGTGCCACCGTATGTTCAGCGGCTGCTGTCGTGGCAATGCAGGTTATACACGCAATGAGCAGAAAGACGACAATTAACCGGGTTGCAGGGAAGATGCGGGTCATGAGTTTTTTAAAACATATTTTCTTTGCATATCAGGAAGAAATTCTTTTTTGTTCATCAGAAATACCAGGATGGTTCCCCTTAATACATTGGGGGGGATGATCAGGACCAGTTTTACACCGAATATTCCTTTCGCGAGCTCGACAAGATCCCCATCACGGACCGGTACAAGGGTATTGTCCTCAATTTTTTTATTGTTCAGCTGGGTCCCGCCGGTACTCCCACAGTCTTCAATAGACCAGATACCCTTCTCGCGGCGGAATCGTCCATGGGGCTTGGAGACCCGGGTGACCGCAGTATAACCATCCGCAAGGACAATATCCCGGGCTGGATCGAACGAGGCCGGGTTATCGGGATCGGTACTGCCGATAGCAACAGTGTCAGCTTTTAATATGAACGCTTTGCCGTCATCAGGACCGCCAAGCACAATGGCTGCCGGGCAATTACCGAGCACCTCTTTTGAGAGCGTGCCTTTCACCTCTTCTAACCTGCGGGAGATCTCCCCGCCAACGATCTGCACCCGTGCATTAGAGAAGAGACCCAGGTTCCTGATGATCGCTTCAAGCCCACCGGGAACAACAGAATACTCCCAGACAGGGTGAATGCCTTTTGAAGTGGGGGCACCAAGACCAGCCTCTTTTTTGATAACCCCGATTCCCAGAAGTTTATCCAGGTGTTTTTTGGTGTTCTCGTAGCTGGTCTCGATCTCATTTGCAATCGCTCGGGCATCGCGGGGTTTTCGTTCCAAAAATTTTACAATCCTGAGCCGTGCACTGCTTGACAGAACATCCAGGTACTCGGATAGTTCTTCAAGAGAATCTGACTCTTCATGAATAATTATTGTCGGGGATTTGTATCCCCTCCAAAAAATAGGGCAAACCAACCTTTCGGGTTTACTGGCAA
>JBAXDE010000038.1:0-11118 GCA_037141115.1 Methanomicrobiales archaeon
GTTCGTACAAAATTCTCCATTAAATGAAGTATTTCTTTAAAAAATTCCCCGACCCGGGCAACCCGGATCACTTGTGCGTATAATACGCCACTATCCCCTCATCCCCGACCGCATCGATCTTCACAAACCCGACCCGCTCGAACTGGATAACCTTCCCAAGTTCCGACCGGACCGCCGGTTCGCAGGCCCCGACAATATCGCCGTCCTGCGTAAGGATCGTGCAGGGAACGGTGGCCTGTGCCGGCAACCACTGTACGATATGCGCCTTCGCCGCCCGGGCATCCGCCAGCGAATCCCCCGCGTAGGTAAAGGTCGGGGTATCGCCATTCCAGCTGATCTTCACGTTGAAGAGATCCTTGAGGCGCAGCATCGTTACCTCCGGTGAGACCTCATTCTTCGGGAGAAGCACCGTACCGGTAAACTCCAGCGTCCGGGTGCCGCGTGCAGCATCGCTCGGGTGAAGCAGGGCATGGGCCGTGTGGGGTTCAGCCCCCTCGATCTGTGCCGTCACCGGTTCAGGGACAAAGAAGTACCGGTTTGCGGTCGGGTCCACGATCTTCTTGTTCTCGGCATAGAGGTTGTCCCACGAGAACGAGATGTCCGTATCCCCGATGCCAATCGCCAGCATCGCATTCTTGACTGCATCGGGACTGATTCCCCTCCGGGCGAGTGCCCTCATGGTGCCGAGATGGATATCATCCCAGCCGCTGTAGGTGCCGTCATTGATACCGAGCCGCATCTGGGACGTCGAGAGCACAACGCCCTCGATCCCCATCCGGCCATAGTGCCGGTACACTGGCACGGTCCAGCCGAAGTGATCGTAGATATAGCGCTGGCGCCGCGTGTTGGCGATATGATCCTTGCCCCGGATCACATGCGTGACTCCGAGCAGATGGTCATCGGCAACCACCGAGAAGTTCATCAGCGGGTACACATGGGCGACAACCTTCGGGTGAGCGGGAGCATCAAGGATACGGAACGCGGGGAAGTCCCGCATGGCCGGGTCGGGGTGGAGCAGATCGGTCTTGATCCGGACCGATGCCTCGCCTTCCTTGAACCCGTGGGTGAGCATCTTGTCCCAGAGCACGAGATTCGTCTCAACGGACTGCTCCCGGCAGGGGCAGGCGGTCTTCTTGTTCTTGAGCTCCTTGAAGACCTCGTTGTCGCAGGTGCAGACATAGGCGCCGCCCTTCTCGATCAGCTGCGTGCAGAGCAGATAGTACAGGTGCAGGCGGTCGCTCTGGGTCACGGTGTCCGTTATCGCGAGCCCCAGCCACTTGAGATCCTCGACCACCATCTCGTAGGCTTCGGGATCGACCCGCTTGGGATCGGTATCCTCGATACGCAGGATGTAGCGCCCGCCATACTGCTTGATGTAGGCGTCATTGAGTGCTGCTGCCCGGGCATGCCCTATGTGGAGCGGACCGGAGGGGTTGGGGGCAAACCGCATCACTACGCCGTTTTCGGCTCCTTCGAGATCCGGGAGCACCTTCTTGTGCTCGTGCTTCTCGGAGAGAGCCGCAAACATCTCGGGGGCCCGGGTCTGGAGGGTAGTCACGCGATCTTCAGGTGAGAGAGCCGCAACGTCAGCGATCGCTTCCTTTGCAAACGCAGACACTTCCTTGGCCCGGCTCCGCAGTTCCGGGTGAGCTCCCATGACCATGCCGATGACGGCCCCGGCCTGGGGGACACCGCCATGCTTCACGGCGTTCTGGAGAGCACACAAAAAGAGGAGCTCTTTTGGATCATCCCCGGCCATCTTCAATAACTCCGGGTAACGAAATATTCGCCAATGTCCATGAGGAGCTGGCGTTCTTTTGAGGCGGGGAGGATGGAGAGGTGCTTGTTGCTCGCTGCGACAAGGTCTGCTGCTATCTTCTTGACCTCATCGATAACACCTGCATCGGTGAGCTCCTTGATCGCCGCATCAATGTCGGCTTTCGAGAGTTCGCGCCGGTATTTCTGCAGGTCGATGCCCTTCTCCCGGGCCTTGATCATGATGATGGTCTGCTTGCCTTCCCGGAGATCGGAAGCCTGGTCCTTACCGCTCTGCTCTGAAGGAGTGAGCAGATCAATGAGATCATCCTGGATCTGGAATGCGATACCGGTATTGAGCCCGAAATTATAGAGGGCCTTTACCTGCGGGGCGCTGCCTCCCGCAAGAATACCGCCGATACCGGCCGCTGCTGCATAGAGCACACCGGTCTTCTTCCGGACCATCTCGATGTATTCGAACTCGTCCACATCATTGCGGTGCTCAAAGGACATGTCCATGTGCTGCCCTGCGCAGATGTCGGCGCAGGCACGGGCGAGCATAGTGACGGCCCTGACCTTCGCTTCATCGCGGGCCCCAGCCATGCAGATATACTCGAACGCCCGGGCATAGAGCACGTCGCCGGCAAGGATACCGGTGGGCATATCCCATTTGGTATGGACCGTCTGGACACCCCGGCGCAGGTTGTCGTCATCCATGATATCATCGTGGATGAGGGTGAACGTGTGGGTGATCTCGAGCGCAAGTGCCGCATGCATAATATCATCGGAACTTCCGTGTTTCACTGCATCTGCCGAGAGCATGACGACAGCGGGGCGGAGTCGCTTGCCGCCGGCTGCGAGCAGGTGGGCTGAAGCCTTGTTCAGCTCGCCGACCGTGTCTACAAAATACCGGTCGATCATGCGGTCAATATGCGCTGCAACCGATTCCAGGTACGGGGCTAGTTCCGACATTTTTTAATTCCTCATTTTAATTGAGCTTGACCCGCTGTCCGTTCTTCAGCATATGGACGGTGGACTGGGCCATGTATCCCATTTCCGTTGCAAAGTCCGTGTAACCGGCCGTCATCTTCAGACTGCCGTGGGCAGGGATAATGTGCTGCGGCTGGAGCAGCTGGATGAACTCGTAGTGATCCTCGCGGTAGGCATGACCGGATACGTGCAGATCTTCAAATATGCGTGCACCGGCATGCCGGAGGTGCTGCTCAACCATATAGCGCTGGCCGAAGTTCATGGGGTTCGGGATCACGTTTGCCGAGAAGATGACCTTGTCACCCTTGGACAACTGGTAGGGTGTATCCCCGGTCGCAAGGCGGGTAAGGATTGAACCTGGTTCTCCCTGGTGCCCGGTGACGATGGGGAGGAACTGCTCCTTGCCCATCTTCATCATCCGGCGCATGGTCCGGTCAACGGTTCGCCGGTTCCCAAAGACACTGGTGGTCTCGGGAAACGAGCAGAGTTTCATCTGTTCTGCGGTAACGGAGTACTTCTCCATGGACCTGCCGAGGAGTACGGGCTTGCGGCCGATCTCGTGGGCGCATTCCGCAATGGTCTTGACCCGCGCAATGTGGGATGAGAAGGTAGAGACGAGGATCGCATTCTTGTCATCCTCGTAACTGGTGATGACGTTTCTCACCAGGTCCCGGGCAATACGCTCGCTCGGGCACCGGCCCGGGCGGTCGATATAGGTGCTCTCCACGATAAGGGCGAGCACGCCTTCCTTGCCGATCTGGCGGAAGCGGGCAAAGTCCGGCGGTTCGCCAATGACCGGTGTCCGGTCGAGTTTGAAATCACACGCATAGACGATCGCACCGTGGGGGGTGTGGAGCACCGGAGTAACGGTATCGATGATCGAGTGCTGCGTGTGAACGAACTCGAGTACCAGGTTCGAAGAGAGCGTGTAGCGCTGTCCTGCCTTGAGGGCAAAGAGCTTGTTGTTGACACCGAACTTCTGTTCACCGGAGATCTGCTGCCGGATGAGTTCGGTGGCATACGGGGAGGCGATAATGGGCGCATTGTACCGGTGTGCCAGTTTCGGGATTGCCCCGATGTGGTCGAGGTGCCCGTGCGAGCAGACGATTGCCTTGACCGAGCCTTCGATCCCGTTCATCAGGGTATCGTCCGGTATTGCCTTGATCTTGATCAAGTCAAGGGAATGCATATTCTCAATTTCAGCGTCCTCGTGGATCATTATCTGGTCCAGCCGGAGTCCCATGTCAAAGATGACAATTTCCTTTCCGACGCGGACAGCGGTCATATTCCGACCGACTTCGTCGTATCCGCCCACTGCTATAACTTCTATATCCATTTTTTTATCTCCGTACTTGTCTGTATGTATATTCTGCCTGAAGAAGGCCCCGGTTTGATCAGTTCCTGATCGGCGTTACCGCTTGATACGCGCAGGGTTGTCTTTATCGATCATCTGGCGTGTCTGGCCGGTAATGTAGACCGGGGCTTTCTTCAGCGCTGATACCCGTGCCGAGCCGGTCAGAAACATCGTGACCTTAAGCTGCTGGTGTATCTCTTCGATTGCGTTGCTGAGTGCCTCGTCGCTTTCCATTGCGGGTTTGAGCAGGGGCAGTGCCATGCCACAGAGATCTGCCCCGAGCGCAAGCGCCTTTGCCATATCGAGGCCGCTGCGTATTCCGCCTGAAGCGATCACGGGATTGCCCGTTGCGAGCACTTCGGCAAGACTCACAACGGTGGGAATGCCCCAGCTCGTGAAGTCCTGCCCCAGCGACTTGAGGGCATGGTCTTTTGCATGTTTGCTCTCGTATGCCCGTACGCTCTCGACTGCAGCCCAGGACGTACCGCCCCAGCCACCGATATCGATCGCACTCACACCTGCACCCCAGCACTGCCGGGCAACGGGTGCAGAGATACCGCACCCGGTCTCTTTTACAATGACCGGTGTCTTGAACTCCCGGCAGAGCTGCTCAATGGCAGCAAAGCAGCCGGTGGCATTATGATCGCCTTCCGGCTGGATCGCTTCCTGGAGGAAATTCAAATGAATCGCCAGTGCATCGGCCTCGATCATCGAGACTGCACGTTCCGCCCATTCGATCCCATGGTCGCGGAGCTGGACCGCCCCGAGATTTGCCACTAGGAAGGCATGAGGCGCCTCGTCCCGCACAACAGAAAACGTATCATCGAGCTTGGGATTCTCGAGCGCTGCACGCTGGGAACCGACACCCATGCCGGCCCCGAAGCGCTCTGCTGCCCGGGCAAGCCGGGCATTGACGTCTTTCGTTCCCGGGTGACCGCCGGTCATGGCCGAGATGAAGAGGGGTGATGAGAACGAGTGGTTGAGGAACCGTGTGGAGAGATCGATGGCACCCATGTCACACTCAGGGAGGGCATTGTGCACAAACCTGATACTTCCAAACCCGGCATCCCCGCTCTCAACTGCTTCTTCTGCACAGATGCGCAGGTGGTCGATCTTGCGCGAGGAGGTAAACGCCTTCTTGTCACTCATTTCTTGTTCCCCTTTACGGTTGTCCCGCCGTGGGCAGCCCCTGCAAGGAAGTCTGCCACCCGCGAGACGTGAAAGATATCTGACCCGATCCCTGCGTCAGCAAGTTCGAGCAGTTCGTTGATTTTGCCTCTCATTCCACCGGTGACATCGGTATGCATCGAGTTGCCGATGCGGAGAGTTGGCATGGAGTCCCGGTTAATCACCGGAACAACCCGCTCTCCATCCAGCACTCCCGGTACATCGGTGGCGAGCCCCACGCGGCTGATTCCTAATCCAGACGCGAGATACCGCACGAGCTGATCGCCCGATACGATACAGGCCCCTCGGGAAAGGTCCATCACCACGTCGCCGTGGATCACAGGAACCATCCCCAGGTCAAGCATTGTTTCAAGATGCCGGCATTCGAAGCTGAGAAGCCTGCCATTATCCGCGATCGCGGTGTGAAGAGGGTGAACCCCAATGGCAGCAACACCCTGTTCACGAAGGGTCGCAACAACCTCGTCATTCAACCGGCTCACTGCCCGGTGGGTGACATAGATCCCTTCGGTCTCGCCTTTTACGGCACCGACATCGAGATTGTACCGCTTTGCCTCGGGATGTCCGCAGGAACCGGCGCCATGAATAATCACGATGCCATCCGTGCGTGCCCGGGCGATTGAGCCGGCAATGGATGCCAGACTCTCGCGGTTGATCGCACAGTCGGCACTCTTGTCGGTGATTACGCTCCCGCCCAGTTTGAGGATTACCCGATCAGACATTCTTCTCCTTGCGTGCGCCTTCCGTATCGATGGTGGTGATGATCGCCCGGGCATCACATGCCTCAATGGCACTGGCGATCCGGTGTTTTATCGGTTTGGGGCAGAGCGCAACCATGCAGCCCCCGCCACCGGCACCCGTGATCTTCGCCCCAAAGGCCCCGGCCGACCGGGCAGCAAGGATCATCTTTCCCAGCTGCGGGTGCCCGACACCCAGCACTTCGAGCAGGGCATGGTTCATGTTCATGTATCTGCCGAGTTCACGGGGATTGTTGAGGTGGTGGATCGCGCTCATGCTCACGCCTTCAATGGCATCAAGCACCGGGTCAACAATATTGGGGTGCTTCTTCTTGAGTTCGCTCACCTGCTCCACCATCTTTGAGGTGCTGTGGGAGACGAGCGAGTCCCCGATGACCAGGTGAATGTTCTGCGGGGGCAGGCGCCTGCGGGAACCCCCGCTGATAAGAACGATCCCCCCGTACGCTGAGACGGTGGTGTCCGTGGGGCTTGCCCGCCCTTTCTGCACGGTCTTTTCGATCTCAAAGGCCATGTCTGCGATATCCTCCCGGGTTTTGTGCATGGAGAATTCATCGTTGATGGCCGACAGGGTGGCAACCGTGACTGCGGCAGACGATCCCAGTCCGGATGAACTCGGGATCTGGGAATTGATATAGACGCTGCCCATGACACCCATTGCCTCAAAACAGCCATCGATGTAGGGTGATTTCGCCTTCTGGGCGCGGCGGGTATTTCTCACCGTGACAAAGACCCGGGGCTTGATGGCCATGGCTATGCCGGGCTTTCCATAGACTACTGCATGCTCACCGAACAGGAATACCTTGCCCGGTGCACTCCACGTTGCCAACTTTATATCACCGTTATTGCTGCGTACCCTACAACCTCGCGGGTGTCACCGGTGACATCCCCGCTGGTCGCATACAGGATAAGCTTTGCCGATTTTGCGCCGAGCCTGCTGCAGGCGGTCACCATGGCGGTGATGGGACCATACCCGCAGGCAGTAACGCCCCGTTCCTCAATTCTCCGGTAGAATTCCACCGTATCAAGAGTAGTTAGGGGCTCTATCGCATATAGATCATCTGTTTTTGCTTTCGTATCGGGCACATAGTGCGAGAAGTCGCTCGACGCTACGATCCGTATATCCCGTTTGGTCAGCCGGACTGCAGATTCTATCTTTTCTGCAAGCCGGATGGCACTCGCATAATCCTGCGGCCCCATCATGACCGGAGCGATCCGGGCCCGCGGAAACCGGAACTTGATAAACGGCATCTGCACTTCAAGCGAATGCTCATCCTTGTGAGACAGTTCATCCGTCTCCATATCGAGTGCCTCGACAAACTCAGTGTCCGTATCGATCACACCGAGCGGAGTTTCCCAGGGAACGGCAGAAACAGAGCTGATATACCCGCGATGGGAAGGACCAATTACCACAAAAGTGCCGGAAAAATCCGGTTCGATACTGCCGAATGCGTGGGCGGCTACCTGTCCTGAATAGATATATCCTGCATGGGGGGATACGATACCCAGAGGGGCTCCCTCTACCCGGGTGCCAGAGAAAAACTTCTCGAGCAGCTGTTCCAGATGAGAAGGATCTCGCGGATAAAACATGCCTGCTACTGCGCATGTACACATCTTCATCGGATCAACCCTCTGGTAGTACTCATATATCTAACGATCGATCACCGAAAAAAGGTGATTGGATCAGAACTCAGTTTCGAAGTCTTCGGGAGTGAGTGCTGTCGAGATACCGCGGAGACGGAACATCTCACGGGTGAGCAGGAAGTAGATCATGGAGAGTGCCTTGCGACCTTTGTTGTTGGTCGGGATGACAAGGTCAACAAACCGGGTCATGTTGTTGGTGTCGCAGAGTGCAACAACGGGGATACCGCACTGGACGGCCTCGTTGATAACCTGTGCATCACCGATCGGGTCAGTTACGACAACAACCGATGGCTCTATGTATCCGTCAAGAACCGGGTTGGTTAACAGGCCCGGGATGAACCGGCCGGTTGCTGACATTGAACCAATGGCATCGGCGAACTTCTTTGCCGGGTACTGGCCGTACTGGCGGGAGGTGACCACGAGAATATTGGGGGCCTCGAACTGGTTTAAGAACTTTGCAACGGTCTTGATCCGGGCATCGGTCTCACGGATATCGAGGATATAGAGCCCATCGCCGCGGACGCGGTAGATGAACTTCTTCATATCTTCGCTTTTCTGCTGGGTACCGATGTGAACACCGGCTGCAAGGTACTCTTCGACGGGGATGAGTGGCTCTTTTAATTCGATTTCCATTTCATTTACTGTGGTCATAGCTGTTCCTCAATGCGTATTAGTTCATTTAATTTGGCAATGCGTTCTCCGCCAACCGCTCCGCATTTTAAGAAAACGCAGGAGAACGCGGTTGCAAGGTGGGCGATTGTCGTATCGGTGGTTTCTCCGGACCGGTGGCTCATCACCGTGTCCAGACCATGGGTATGGGCGAGCCGCACTGCATCATAGGTTTCAGTGAGGGTTCCCACCTGATTGGGTTTTATCAGCACGCAGTTTGCCGCATCCATCTCAATACCTTTTGCGATGCGGTCAACCTGTGTGACGAAAATATCATCCCCGCAGAGCAGACAGCGATCGCCGATCTGGCTGTTGAGCTCTGCAAAGGCGTCAAAGTCATCCTCAAAAAGAGGATCTTCAACATAGACTAAGTTATAGGTGTCTACCAGTTCGCCAATGTATGCGATCTGGTCTTCTGTGGTGCGTGTCCGGTTGCGGTACTTGTACCCATCTCCGGTCCACATCTGGCTTGCTGCCACATCAATACCCATATCAACCGAGATATTCATCTCGTCAGCGACAAGTCCGGTCGCCTCGGCAATGAGCTCAAATGCGAGGACATCGTCAATCTGCGGTGCCCACGCACCCTCATCACCCTTGCCGCAGGATTTTCCGTTCTTCTTCAAGAGTTCCTTGACATGCCGGTGGACCGCTGCATTGGCAAATACTGCCTCTTCTGCATCGGATGCCCCTCCGGGCACGACAAGGAATTCCTGAATCTCGGTGGCATTTGCCGCATGTGCTCCGCCACCGATAATGTTGCCTAACGGGAGAGGCATCTCTTTTACAAATGCTCCGCCAAGGTAGCGGAAGAGCGGCATGTCACTGGCTGATGCTGCTGCTTTTGCATTTGCAAGCGAGAGTGCTACTGCAATATTTGCCCCGATCTCCGAGAAATCGGCTGTCCCGTCAATATCACGGAGCTGCTCATCGAATGCTTCCTGGTCAGTGGCATCCATGCCAATGAGCGCGGGAAGTACATTCTGGTAGGCAAAGTCAATGGATTCGCGCGGTGGTTTGACTTTTGCCTCAAAAGCCCCGGTGCTGGCACCGCTGGGCGCTGCAGACCGGCCAAAACCATTTGCCGTGTAGATATCCGCTTCGACGGTCGCATTGCCACGGCTGTCCAGGATTGTCCGCAGTTCGATAACGTCTATGGTTGTCATAAGAATCCTCTACTTCCTTTTTACGGTAATGGGGATGGTGTGGTTGTTGTATTCCTCGATGGCGATCTCAAGCGGATCGATCCGGGTCGTCGTAACTAGTAACGGAGCACCCATTGATATCTGCAGAGCCCTTGCTCCAATAATCCTTGCCCGTTCATATCGGGAGTATGTCTGCGTCTGCATAGTTCTTCCTCAAAATGATCTTCTTTAATCTTAATATGGGGTCGCTGAGATTCGAACTCAGGTCACTGCGTCCCGAACGCAATAGGATGGTCCAGGCTACCCTACGACCCCTCGTTCATCGATCAATCTACTGGTATGGGTTGAGCTCGTCAATGACGACTTTGTGGGTCAGGAGCATGCGCCTGCAACAGTACCGGGTGATATTAAGATCGGTGAGGATCTTTTTTGGATCCTCGCCTTTCTCCCGTCTCTGCCGAAACTCTTCCCACGCGGTGGAAACTGGTTTTCCACAGGTGAAACATCGTACGGGTATCATTACTTAACCTCTCATCATATCTGCTATCTTAACGATAAGACTTTTGGAACTTCGCTCTGGCTCCCGAACCGTGCGGCTTCTTGGCTTCTTTCTGCCGAGAGTCGTTGACAAGGAGTGTCCTGTCATAGGTAAGGAAGATGTCCTTGATCTGGGGTTCGTTGTGCCAGAGGAGGATGCCACGGGCAAGTGCGGTCCTGACCGCCTCTGCCTGTCCCATCACTCCGCCACCTGCGACATTGATGGTTACATCGATGCCGTGCACCGCATTGGGTACCAGGAGGAGGGGCTCAGAGATCTTCATCCGGGTAACATCAGAGCCGTACTGTTCGAGCGGCACTGAGTTGACCCGGATAACGCCTTTGCCTGCCTTGAGAGTCGCCCGAGCGATTGCAGTCTTGCGTTTTCCGCTTGTGTTAATGATCTTTACCATGGGGACCAGCCTCTAGAACTTTGCTCCGAGGTACGTGCACACAGCACCGAGAGTGATGTGAGCAGGGTTGTTCAGGCGGTTCATGTGTGCGTCTTCGAGCACTTCGAACTCTTTTCCGACAAATTCCGTTGGAACACCGACGTAGCACTTGATGCGCTTCATGGCCTCAACACCACGGGGGCGTTTGTACGGGAGCATGCCGCGGATCGTTCGCTTCATAAGGTGGTCGGGCCGGCGCGGGACGAAGGGACCCCAGCGGTTTCCGCTGGCTCCGCATTCTCGCTTCTTCTTGTAGAGAACAAGCACCCGTGCACGGCTGCCGGATATGATCGCTTTTTCTGCGTTGACGATTGCAATCGTTTCGCCGGCAAGTCCGCGCTGTGCGACAAGGCTTGCAAGACGCCCGAGAATCAATCCATCACCGTTGATAATTGTTACCATATCTTCTTCACCTCAGGATCCGGACACCGTTGCCTTTCGGGTTGTCCTGGAGGAGCTGCTCAATCGTCATACACTGTCCCTTTGCGTCTTTGATCTTGATGGTAGCGGTTGCTGAAAAATTCAGCGCTGCAACCTTGACAGACTGCTCCAGCAGACCGCTGCCGAGCACTTTACCCGGGACGATAATCGTCTCGCCTTTCTGGGCGTAGCGGCTGATCTTGGACAGGTTG
>JBAXDE010000039.1:0-11064 GCA_037141115.1 Methanomicrobiales archaeon
TTTGCCAGTAAACCCGAAAGGTTGGTTTGCCCTATTTTTTGGAGGGGATACAGAAATAGATATAAAAAAAAGAAATAAAAATATTAAAGAACAAATTTCTAAAATATGCCTTATTTTTCAATTTAAAGAGTAGATTCCATTATTTCGAATGGAAGCAATGGGGTTTATAAACCAGATATACCGATCGTTTTTTAGAGTATTCGCACCAATTCTCTGCACTACAGTGTGACCATGCCCGAAACTGAAGACCCTACAATGGGATTATTTAAAAAATATCTCACCAACAACCGGATATTTAAGGATCGAGAAGTTCTCCGTCACTCTTATCGTCCTCAGATTCTTCCTCACAGGAAACCACAGATTGAAGAAGTTGCATCAATCCTTGCACCATCACTCAGGAATGAAACCCCATCAAATATTCTGATTTATGGTAAGACTGGTACCGGTAAAACTGCATGTGTCCGGTATGTTGGAACCGAACTGGAAAAGACAAGCAGCAAGATGGGAATGATCTGCCGCCTTGTCCATCTGAACTGTGAAGTGATCGATACCCAGTACCGGGTGCTTGCCCAGATTGCCAAAAGTCTTGACGTATCTGAAGAGCTGGGAAGTGACAAGGCACGCACACACATCCCTATGACCGGGTGGCCTACTGATCAGGTATATGCCGAGCTCAAAAACCAACTGGAAGCCAGTGGTGGAGTGATGGTCATTGTACTCGATGAGATTGATAAACTGGTGAAAAAGAGCGGAGATGACACACTCTACAATCTTACCCGAATCAATTCCGATCTGAAAAACTCCAAAGTCAGCATTATCGGGATTTCAAATGACCTGAGCTTTAAGGATTTCCTGGATCCCCGTGTACTCTCGTCACTCTCTGAAGAAGAGATTGTATTTCCCCCTTATAATGCACCACAGCTGGTCGATATTCTGGCACAGCGCGCTGACGGGGCATTCATTGCGGGAGCACTTGCTGAAGGAGTTATTCCTCTCTGCGCTGCACTGGCGGCACAGGAGCATGGCGATGCCCGGAGGGCGCTAGACCTGTTCAGGATCTCCGGGGAACTGGCTGATCGTGACGAATCCTCGCAGGTTACCGAGGCACACGTCAAGCAGGCCCAGGCAAAGATCGAGACTGACAGCATGATTGAATGCATTGCAACCCTGCCTACCCAGAGCAAGCTGATCCTATTCTCGATGCTGATATTGGAAAAACTGGGCCAGAATATCTTTACGAGCGGAGAGGTTTCACGTATCTATCAGGATATTGCCCCGACAATACAGCTCGATGTACTCACTCACCGCAGGATCACCGATCTGATCTCCGAATTAAACATGCTTGGAGTTATCAACACCAGGGTCGTAAGCCGCGGACGATATGGCAGGACGAAAGAGATGTGGTTCGATTCCAACACGGACAAGATCCGCGAGGTTGTCTTGAAGGATTCACGACTCAACGGGCTTAAGGACCTTGACGTATCCCAGATGGAAGCAAAGTGGTTGAAAACTTGGTTCAGGTGATAAAAGATGGATGAAAAAGATCTCGAACTCCTCCGGATTCTTGAGGAGAACAGCCGGCTGTCAGCAGATGAAATTGCGATCATGACAAACCTCCCAACTGCAGAGGTTGAGAACCGTGTTCACGCACTCGAAGCTGCACAGGTCATCAAGCGCTATTCCACTGTGATCAACTGGGAACTGGCAGGAAATGGCGAGGTCTCAGCCATCATCGAACTGAAGGTCAGTCCCGAGCGCGACTATGGGTATGACAGGATAGCAGAACGGCTCTCACGGTTCCGGCAGGTCAAGACCCTCCGGCTCATGACGGGTACCTACGATCTCCAGCTGGTCGTGACGGGCAAGAACATGCAGGAAGTTTCCCGTTTTGTATCAGAGCACGTTGCGCCCATGGATCGTATCCGCGAGACGGCTACGCACATTATCATGAAGTCGTATAAGGAGAACGGTCATGCGCTCTTTGAGCAGCAGGAGTCAGAGCGGCTCCCCTATTCTTTCTGAGGTTTAAGACATGCGCAATTTTATTTCAGAGCGTGCAAAAGAGATTCCTCCATCGGGCATCAGGAAATTTTTCGATCTGGCACTTACGATGGACAATGTAATTTCGCTGGGTGTCGGCGAACCGGATTTCCGGACGCCATGGAACATCTGCGAATCAAGTATCTACTCCATTGAGCAGGGGACCACCTCCTATACCTCCAACAAGGGCCTCCAGTCACTCCGGGATGCACTGTCCCGGTATCTTGGCCAGCACTACAATCTCCCCTATACCAGCAATGATGAGATCATCATCACCAGCGGCGTGTCAGAGGGGCTTGATATCGCCATCCGATCGATCGTTGATCCGGGTGATGAGGTGGCTATTGCCCAGCCCAGCTATGTCTCGTACGCACCATGCGTAACTCTTTCCGGGGGAAAGCCGGTCCCGGTCCGGTGCACGGAAAAGGATCATTTCAAGCTCAACCCCGAAACCCTTCTGGAATCGATCACACCAAAGACCAAGGCACTGATCATCAACTTCCCCAACAACCCGACCGGAGCGGTGATGAATGCGAGCGATCTCAAAGCGATTGCAGACATTGTCATCGATAAAGATATCCTGCTGATCAGCGACGAGGTCTATGCAGAGCTGACCTACGAGGGGTCCCATGTTGCGGCAGCAACCGTGAGCGATCTCTGGGAGAGGACAATCACGCTGAACGGTTTTTCCAAGGCGTACGCGATGACCGGATGGCGTATAGGATACCTGTGCGCTCCCAAAGAGCTCTGTGATGCAGCGCTCAAGATACACCAGTATATCATGCTCTGTGCCCCGGTGATGGGTCAGGTCGGAGCACTTGAAGCACTCCGGTCTGCAGAAGAGGACAAGAACAACATGGTCAATGAGTACCGCCTCCGGCGTAACATGATTGTGGCCGGTTTAAACCGCATCGGTCTCCCCTGTCATGTACCCGATGGAGCATTCTATGCCTTCCCTTCGGTAAAAAAGACCGGTCTTTCCGATGTGGAATTTGCTGAACGGCTGTTAAAAGAGCAGAAGGTAGCTGTGGTCCCCGGCAGTGTTTTTGGTGTTGGTGGGGAGGATCATCTCCGGTGCGCTTACGCAGTCTCACGGAAAGATCTATCAGAAGCGCTCAACCGGATGGAGATTTTTATCAACGGTCTCTGATCCGCGTTCTCTCTCCCTGTTTTTCCCTTTTTCTCCTTTCATCATCTCTGCCAAAAAAACGGTAAAGGAAGGTAAGGGATAGTTTATTTTGAACTTCAACCTATACTACATGAACCTAATATGAGTTGCACTATCATCGTTGGTGGATTTTTTGGGGATGAGGGCAAGGGCAAGATCGTTGCCCATATCGCCTTCAAGGATAAACCCGCAATCATCTCCCGCGGCGGTGTGGGTCCGAATGCAGGACACACTGTTCAGGTCGGGGAAAACAAATACGGTGTCCGCATGGTCCCGTCTGGTTTTGTCTATAAGGATGCGAAACTCTGTATCGGGAGTGGTGTGCTTGTTGATCCCAGGGTCCTGAAATTTGAAGTTGACACGTTGGGATTAAAGGGCCGGGTCTTCGTGGACAGGCGCTGCGGGATAATAACCGAAGATCACATTGCACGGGATAAGGGAAGCGACCACCTTTCAAAGACGATCGGGAGCACAGGATCCGGATGCGGACCTGCCAACTCCGACCGGGTCATGCGGGTCTCCCCGCAGGCCAAGGACGTCCCTGAGCTGGCGGAATACATGCTCGATGTTCCCATGGCTATTGAAGAAGAGCTGAAAAAAGGTGGCAATGTCCTGCTGGAAGGCACCCAGGGTTTTGGTATCTCCCTGTATTACGGAACCTATCCGTTTGTCACCAGCAAGGATACTTCCGCTTCCCAGATTGCAGCAGATAACGGTGTCGGACCGACAAAGATTGACGATGTGGTCGTTGTTTTCAAGGCATATCCCACCCGTGTCGGGGAAGGCCCGTTCAGTACCGAGATGTCATTTGAGAAATCTGACGGTATGGGGATCAAGGAGTTCGGGACCGTCACCCACCGGAAGCGCCGTATTGGTGTCTGGGACGGGGAGATGGCAAAGTACTCGGCCATGATCAACGGGTGCACTCAGGCAGCAATTACCGGTATTGACCGTGTGGACGAGGATTGCTTTGGCGTCAGGGATTATGCCAAGCTTTCAAAAAAGGCAAAATACTTCATAATACAGGCAGAAGATGATATTGGATGCCGTGTTGCCCTGATCTCGACCGGTCCTGAAGTCACCCAGATTATTGATCTGAGAGATGAGCTGTAATGAGACGGTCCCTGATGGAGATTCTCTGTTGCCCTGTATGCAAGGGCGATCTCGTCCTTTCGGTAATCAAAGAGGATGATAAGGAGATCCTGGAAGGTGGATTGCATTGTGCGGTGTGCCGGGTGGACTATCCCATCAACGAAGGCATCCCCAACCTTCTGCCCCAGACTCACCAGGAATAACCAAGGAGAGGTATGAACCACCCGTTGCCCTTTTTTATGCTGCTCTCTCAAGGCACCGGGAGTCAGGATTCAGGTTTTGATATTTACCTCAATCGCAGCGGGATCAATTCGATCGATCTGCCAAGGGGAAGAATTCAGGCGGTAACCGGTAACAGTCTGCGGGTAAAATTTGTAAATCGCGGTGCCCCGATTCACATCACCATCTCATCAGCAAATGCCAGCATGTACACTGATTTTTTTCACGAGAACATGTATGTTGTTGATGAATCAGTGCTGACCATCCCCATTTATTCTGATATCCAGGAAGGATTCTTTGATCTCGAGATTATTGCAGGATACGGTGTGATGAAAACAACAGTCCGGGTGGATGTGATCCATCCGCCCCAGAAAAAACCAGTCATTTTAGAAGAATCCCCCGTCCAGCCGGTCTCCCGGGGCCGCCCCCATCTCCTGATGGTTATGCTCGGAATTGCCCTCATCCTTTACACGTCCTGGCTCTACACGAGTAATGAATTTTATAATATCGCCTCATTCCTCATGCTTATCGTTGGTGCTCTCTACACATGGTACCGTCAGCGATAGCACTGGTTGCACTGGTCCTTTCTGCCGCACTCCTTGTTGACCGGCTGATCGGAGATCCTCATTCTGCATGGCACCCGGTTGCTCTTCTCGGCCGGTTTATCGGATGGTGGGGAAAGCCCGAACGTTATTCTCCCAGGATCCAGAGATCTGTCGGCGTGGCCCTTTGGCTGGTGACTGTTGTTCTCTTTGCGGCACCGTTTTACTGCTTTGCAGCTCTTGCACCATGGTACTGGTACCTGTTCATCGCCCCGTTTCTTCTGAAGTGCTGTTTTGCGTGGCGATCCCTGGAGGAACACATGCTCGCGGTTGTTGACGCACTCAGGGATGGGGTAGAGACCGGGCGGGAAAAGGTGAAGATGCTCGTCTCCCGCAACACGGCAACTCTTGACCGTGAACATATTCTCTCTGCCGGTTACGAATCCATGACAGAGAACCTCACCGACAGCATCATCTCACCGCTCTTCTACTTCTGCCTGTTCGGACTTACCGGTGCCGCTGTCTTTCGCGCGGTCAATACCATGGACGCTATGCTCGGATACCGGGATGAACGCGAGCGCATCGGATGGTGCGCAGCCCGGATGGATGATATCCTCAATTATATCCCGGCCCGGATCACGGTTTTTCTGCTTTTGTTACATTTTTTGCCCCGTGGCCGTCTTTCGGCTGCACTCAGGATTATGCGGCGGGATGGCAGGAAGCGGCCCGGCTTCAATGGCGGAATTGTGATGGCAGTAATGGCGGGGGGTGTCGGCATCCGGTTTGAGAAGCCGGGCGTCTATACGATCGGAGACGGTGGACGGACGCTTGACGAGGGGGGAGCCGACATTCTTGAGGCGACAAGGATGGTTACGGTGATGTTTGTACTGATGGCCGTTTGTACTCTGTTTTTATTGGGGTCGCTGATCAATAGTACCGGCATATGAAACTCGAGGAACTGAGATTCGGTACCGAGCTCCTCAAGCGCGGCTTTGCATCCATGCAGAAAGGGGGCGTTATCATGGATGTGGTGAACGCTGAGCAGGCGAAGATAGCAGAGGAAGCCGGGGCCGTGGCCGTCATGTCGCTGGAACGGGTGCCTTCAGATATCCGGAAGATGGGTGGCGTTGCCCGAATGGCAGATCCCCAGAAGGTAATCGAGATCATCGAAGCGGTATCGATTCCCGTCATGGGAAAGGTCCGGATAGGTCACTTTGTCGAAGCACAGGTGCTCGAAACGCTCGGCGTTGATATGATCGATGAAAGCGAAGTGCTGACACCGGCTGATGAGCAATATCATATCGATAAGAAACAGTTTAAGGTCCCCTTTGTCTGTGGTGCCCGCGATCTCGGCGAGGCACTTCGCAGGATCAATGAAGGAGCTGCCATGATCCGGACCAAGGGTGAAGCAGGTACCGGCAACGTTGTCGAGGCAGTGCGTCACATGCGCAACATCATGGGAGAGATCCGCATGCTCAAGGGTATGGACAAGCAGGAGATGTCCGACTATGCCCGGGATATCGAAGCCCCGGCAGAACTGGTCATTGAATGTGCCGAGCGCGGAAGGTTGCCGGTTGTTAATTTCTCTGCCGGTGGAATTGCTACACCCTCAGATGCCGCAATGATGATGCAGCTGGGTGCAGACGGCGTCTTTGTCGGTTCCGGGATCTTCAAGTCAACAAATCCCGAGCTCATGGCAAAAGCAATTGTCGAAGCTGTCAACCACTTCAATGAACCTGAGGTAATCGCACGGGTCAGCCGCGGGCTTGGCGATGCGATGCCCGGTCTCGATATACACACCCTCCGGGAAGATGAGGTGTTGCAGAACCGTGGACGTTAAGATCGGCGTTCTCGCGCTCCAGGGAAATGTGAGTGAGCACATCGATGCGTTTGTGCTAGCTCTCGACCACCTCGGTTGCGGGAGTTCGTCAGATGTGATAACCGTGCGCCATCCCGCCGATCTGGAAGGCTGTCACGCGTTAGCACTTCCCGGGGGGGAATCCACCACCATCTCCCGGCTTATTGACAAGAACCAGCTCTATGAGCCGATCCGGAACTTTTCCGGCGGTATTTTTGCTACCTGTGCCGGTATGGTACTCATCGCGACCCATGTGGACGATACCCGCATCAATACCCTGAATCTTATCGATATCACCGTTGACCGGAATGCGTTCGGCCGCCAGCGGGAGTCGTTTGAAACCGACCTGCCCGTCGACAACCTGGACAGAGGGCCGTTTCATGCCATCTTCATCCGGGCACCGGTCGTAACCCACGCAGGACCCGGTGTCACGGTGCTCTCACGGCACGACCGGGGAATCGTTGCCGTCGAGCAGGGAAAGCACATGGCCCTCTCGTTCCACCCGGAACTTGGCGGGGATACCCGACTGCACGAGCGGTTTTTGAAAAAGAATGGCATGTAACTGCCACCACCCGGCCACTCCCTTTTTTTGCAGGATAACTGTAAATTCCGTATGAATATTTATTATCCCGCGCGTAACACGTACCATAATGACTATTAGAAAAACGCGCCGGAAAAACGATGAAAAACCGTTTCATGAAGCCGTGACCGATCTGCTCTTCTCCGCTATGGCAAACCACGAGGACTTCGTCATGACCTATGAGGTCAATCCGACCACCGGTAAAAAAGAAATTCACGTCATGGCCGGAAAGTTAATTTCCCCCGATATGGTGGGAACGCTCAAGAATCACGTAGCAGAGCAGCTTGACGAAGGCAGCGGACATCATATCCGGAAGATGGAATAAGGAAAACATCCTTAATCACCGTCCATCATTACAACGGGATAGTGACGACAAACTGCCCCTCTGCGCTCTTACAGGGGGAGGATCATCTCTTTTGCCTGGTTACCAGTCTTTCTTCATCGCCTCTGCCTTAAGTTCCTTGGGCATCAGTTCGATTGCATACCGAAGCGCAGTACGGGGCATCTCTTTCCTGTTCATCATAACGTACGAGAAGATCTCGTCGGTATGCTTCCGGCTGGCCTCCTTGAGCAGCCACCCGTAGCCCTTCTGTACCATATCGTCCCCGTCAGTGAGCAAAAGGTTGGCAATCTCCATCGACTCGTTGAGAAACTTCCCGTGCTTGGCCGGAACGATGAGCGAGACTGCCGCCGCCCTCCGCATCCAGCGGTTCTCCGATTGTGTCCAGCGCTTGAGTTCATCGATATATTCCGGGTATTCTTCGATAAAATCGCCCATCGTGTGGTTGCAGAATCCGTCGCAGGACGCCCAGTTGGTGATGTAGGTGTCTATCCAGTGCCGGAACACCCCGAGATCTTCCTGCTCATATCTCCCAAAAAGAGCATGAGCCCAGTTCGAGACAACGAATGACTCTTCTATGTAACCGGATTGGTACAGCTCCTCACAGAGACTGAAGATCTCCGGTTTTGGCCGTTCTTTTACGACTTTCCAGTATTTTTTTGCGATTGCAATTACGGTCGCAGTCTTGATCCCATAGCACCGGATCTCCTCTTTGAAGAATCGCTGGGATGTTTTCCGGAGATCTGGGTCTGCGTGGCTTTCAAGATCCTGCCGGATGTCTGAAATTACCGGGTCCATGCAAAAGAGATGAGCATGAATGAGGTATAAGGGATGTGCCACGCGGGAGGTGAATATGACCGGTTGTAATTACTGCTATACAACGAATGGATCTCAACAGGAGCATCTACCAAAAAAAATGGTTTTTTACTAGGGAGCCCGCCCGGCATTGTTATTTCTTCTTCATGGTTTTTCCCGTGCACCGGGGTGCTGACTCCTCATCGATATCGAGATACTGTGCCCCCCAGGTGCAGAGTGCCTGCAATATCGGGATTAAGGTCTTTCCGAAATCGGTGATCGCGTATTCCACCCGTGGCGGGATCTCAGGAAAGATTGTCCGGGTAATAACCCCGTCCTCTTCGAGTTCGCGGAGTTGTTTGGTGAGCATCTTGGCATTGACGCCCGGCAACCCTTTCTGGAGTTCACCGAATCGCAACACATTATCCCCGAGTGCCCAGAGGATGAGCGGTTTCCACTTCCCGCCGATCACTTCGAGAGCCGCCTCAACCGGGCAATGGTAGGTCTTCCCGTTCTTCGTGTAGGTCATGGTTACTCCAAGGAAAGTATGTTACCATACATACTGTATTTCCTATATATTCACTTAAGGCAGAATCTATCTTAATGGTTCAGATTGCCCTTGCAGAAGAATAGTATGCGTGCTGCCTGCTTATGGCTTTCTGTCACTTTTGGATGAGTGAGGAAAAACCATGGAAAAGATACAGATTGGACTGAACTTTTTCATACCGATGCCGGTGGTCAAGGCAGGATCGCTGGTCAAAGGAAAAGCCAACTTCATACCTGTAGGCTTGGTGTGCCCGGGTGAATGGAAACCCTTCGATGAAGCATTAAAATCTTTATAAGGAAATACCAGAATCTGCTGATAACCGGATAACCTGGATAAAGAAAGGAGAATGCTGAACATGACTACGATATTTGTTGACCAGGATCTCTGCACCCGGTGCGGGATATGCTCTGTTGTATGCCCGATGGCGATCGTTACCCCCGCCTATGAGAACACCCCGCCTCTCGTAAAAGAGGAAGCGGCCGGGAGGTGCATCAAGTGCGGGCACTGCGAGGTCTCCTGCCCGTCCCAGGCACTCCTCCTTAATTTCCGCACGGATGAGAAGGTTCTCCTTTCTGTCGGTGCCGGGGCAATCTCATCCGGAGATATGGAGATATACCTGAAGAAACGGCGGTCTGTGCGGCACTTCACCAGCGATCCTGTGCCAAAGGCGAAGATAGAGCAGGTGCTCGACATCGCCCGGTACGCCGCTTCGGGAGGTAACGGTCAGCCGGTGCAGTGGCTTGTAATCCATGATCCAAAGAAGGTAAAAAAGATCGCCGGTCTGACCGTTGAATGGATGAGAACGCTCGTAAATTCTCCTCACCCGATGAGCGGGTACGTGCCAGGACTGATCGGTGCGTGGGAAAGTGGACATGATGTCATCTGCCGGGGTGCCCCACACCTGCTCTTCGCCCATATTCCGGAAGGCAACCCGGTTGCATCCACCGATGCCATCATCGCTCTCACGCATTTCGATATTGCAGCCCCGGCGTTTGGTATCGGGACCTGCTGGGCAGGCTTCGTAGCCATGGCTGCGAGCTCCTATGAACCACTCCAGAAGGAACTCGGTCTGCCTGCCGGACGAAAATCGGCCTATGCGATGATGTTTGGCCACCCTCAGTACAAGATTTACGGTATCCCCCGCCGGAAGCCCCTTGAGGTAATGTGGACGTAACTCTCACCGGAAGGATATGTGGGAATGAATCTCTGCCCCTTTTCCTAATCGGGCCGGAATAACCAACGTGAAAAATTGAGTGATAGATCAAGTGAAAATTGAGCGTACCATCATGAAAATCATAGCCATCAACGGAAGCCCGCGCAAGAAATGGAACACTGCAATTCTGCTCGAACATGCCCTCGAAGGGGCACAATCCTCCGGTGCAGAAACAGAACTTATCCACCTCTACGATCTGGAGTTTAAGGGATGCACCAGCTGTTTTGCCTGCAAGCTGAAAGGCGGAAAGAGCTATGGGAAGTGTGCCGTGCGGGACGAGCTCGCCCCGGTTCTCGAACGGATCGACAAGGCAGATGCCCTCATCCTCGGTTCACCGATCTACTTCGGCACCGTGACCGGTGAGATGCGGTGCTTCATGGAACGGCTGCTCTTCCCGTACTTCGTTTATTCCACCCAACCAACGTCCCTCTTTACAAGAAAGATCCGGACTGCGTTCATCTACACGATGAACGTCTCGGAACAGACGATGAAGGATTACCATTATACCGTCCATACCGGTCTGAATGAGAGCGTTCTTACCCAGATATTCGGTCACGCGGAAACCCTCTTCTCCTTCGAGACACTCCAGTTCAAGGATTACGACAAAGTCGTCTTCAACCTAACTTTGCCAGTTTGATCCCAATAGATGCAGAAGGTGCAACCTCTCGCA
>JBAXDE010000040.1:0-11053 GCA_037141115.1 Methanomicrobiales archaeon
CCGCCACCCTGATCGCCGGGATACGCGGAATCCACTCTCAATTGCACTTCAGGCATTACCTTAAAGGTCATATACGCAGGGATTTATAAGTACTGTAAATGCGTATCCTCATTTTCGATCCGTTCCACGGCGCGGCAGGCGACATGATCACAGCCGCACTGCTCGACTGCGGGGCAGACCGGCCGCTGGTCCTTAAGGCAATGCAGTCCGTAGTCGCAGAGCCAGCGATCTCGACCGTGACCCGGGCTGGCATCCGGGCGATAAAAGTCGATACCCACGCCACCCCGGCCCACCGGACCCTCGCGGAGGTTCTTGCACGGCTCGACGGGGCAGCAGCAGATGTCCCGGCCCCGGCCCTTGCGATGGCACGCAGGGTCTTTGGGCGGATCAATACGGCGGAAGAAGAGGTTCACGGCGCCCATGCCCATTTCCATGAGGTCGGCGCTGATGACGCGATCGCCGATATCATCGGGGCCTGCACGGCCCTGCACTCACTTGCCGTTGACGGAATCGTTGTCATGCCCGTCACCACCGGCCACGGAACCGCCACCGGATCGCATGGCACCTTCCCCATCCCGGCCCCGGCAACCGCCCTGATCCTCAAAGCCTCCGGTCTTACATCCCGTCCCAGTAATCATGAAGGAGAACTCTGCACGCCCACCGGTGCCGCACTCCTGGCAGAGTTTGCAACCCTGGCAGTTCCCTGTCCCGGCGCTTATACGATTCTCTCGGTAGGCTACGGTGCAGGAACCCGGGATCCCCACCACGCCCCCAATGTCCTGAGGGCGATGATCGTGGAACCGTCAGCCCCAGCAGGAGACCTCAGGGAAGACAGCGTTGACGTACTCGAGACCAATGTGGATGACGTGAGCGGTGAAGTGATTGCCCACGCGATCTCCCGCTTCATGGAGGCCGGCGCACGCGATGCCAGTGCCATGCCGATGATCATGAAGAAGGGCCGGCCCGGTTACCTGGTCCGGGTCATCTCCCTCCAGGAGACGAGTGCTGTGCTCGCTGAACTGATGGCCCGCGAGCTCGGGACACTGGGCATCCGCTGTATCCCGGCGGTTCACCGCTTCATTGCAGAACGCACCATCGAAGAGATCGAGGTCACCATCGCAGGAGAGCAGCGGAAGATGCCGGTCAAGTGCGGGTGGATGCACGGCGAATGCTACACGCTCAAGGCAGAGTTCGACCCGGCCCGCGACTGGGCTCGCACACTGAATATCCCGGTCAAAGATGTGCTCCGGGCAATAGAAGACGCCGGCTGGAAGAACCTGAAGAGTGAAAATACCGGCACAGGAGACTCATGAAAACCGATAAAATGAGCAGCGGAAATGCAGCCTTTGACAAGCTGCTGGGCGGGGGCCTCGAAGTAAGGACCGTCACCCAGCTCTATGGTGAACCGGCGAGCGGGAAGAGCACGCTCTGCACAATTGCGGCAGTCACGGCTCTCCGGGCCGGTCATGCGGTTGTGTATATCGATTCGGAAGGATTCTCGATCGAGCGGTTCCGGCAGATCGCCGGGGCAGATACCGAAACTATCGCGGACCGGCTCTTTCTCTTTGAGCCCATTGATTTCGAGCACCAGGGTCAGATGATCGCAGAAGCAGAGAAGGTCCTGAAGAACCAGAAAGTGGGTCTCCTGGTCATGGACTCTGCCACGGCCCTCTACCGCACCGACCTGGAAAAAGGCCGGGATGCCATCCAGGTCCTCACCAAGCAGATGATTCACCTGCTGGGATATGCCAAGCGCTACGGTATTCCGGTCATCATCACCAACCAGGTGTACATGGATCCCGGCAAGAACACCTGGTATGGCCTCGGAGGGTTTGCCCTCGAACATCTCTCAAAGATCATTGTCCGGATCGAAAAGACGGACACAACGGGACGCCGCCGGGCCCGGCTGGTCAAACACCGCTCCCAGCCCGAAGGGGCATCGTTTGAATTCGATATCGTAGAAGAGGGTATTGCAGCAAAATCGTAACTGCGGGTAACACGCGATCTTTTTTTTTTTGATTTTTGTTTGCAAAATTTGAGAATAATTGTAAACATTATATCAGGCCAACGCGAATAATTGCAAACCAATGGCACTGAGCAGGGGGCATACCACCCGGATCATCGATATTTTAAGAAAAAATCCCAAGGGGCTCAGTATAACTGAAATGGTAAAAAAGATCGGTATCAACCGGAACACCGCCGGGCGATACCTTGAAACACTGCTGGTCTCCGGCCAGGTGGAGATGCGCCATTTCGGCATGGCAAAGATCTACACCCTTTCAAACCGGACACCGCAGTCGGCAATGTTCTCGATCTCTTCTGATCTCGTCATGCAACTGGACAGCGGCCTGCGCATCGTCTTTGCCAATGAACCTTTTTTGAACCTGCTTGAGGTTACTGCCCCGGCTCTCTTCGGAAAGACCTTCGAATACTCTGCTGCAGGCGTGGTCTTTGAGGACACTCTTGAAGACTTCATCACGATTTTACAATCCGGCATAGCGGGGAAAGAATGGCATGGTACGCTCCTGCTCAACAAGGGTGACCGGTTTTTTCCGGCTATGTCATTCCTGCGGTCTTTAATGACGGGCGCAAAGGTGTCTCGGTCCGGCTCGAAGATCTCACGGAGCTCCGGCAACGCGAGCATGCATTGCAGGAGAGCGAAGCCCTGCTGCGCAGCATCATCAGCGCAGCTCCCGTGGGTATTGGTGTAGTTTCGGAACGGGTATTTATGGAGGTCAATAACCGCTTCTGCCAGATGACCGGGTACAATTCTGGCGAACTCATAGGAAAATCAGCCCGCATGCTCTACATGACCCCGGAAGAGTTCGATGACGTAGGCAGGGATAAATATTCACAGATTGCCCGGGCCGGAACCGGTTCCGTCATTACACGGTGGAAGAAAAAAGACGGGGGTATCATTGATGTCCTCCTCAGTTCCGCGCCCATCGACCCGGCAGACCTCATACGGGGGATCACCTTTACTGCTCTTGATATTACCCAGCGGACCCGGGCAGAGCGGAACCTGCGCGAGAGTGAAGAGCGGTTCCGCACCCTTGTTGAACTGTCTCCGGATGCGGTTATCCTTCACTGTGATAACAAGATCGTGTACGTAAATCCTGCAGCCCGGACACTCATCGGCGCTGCAAATCCGGAAGAAGTGGTTGGCCGGCCGGTCCTTGATTTTGTCGATTTCGGATCCCGGGTAGTTGTGAGTGAAAATATCCAGAAAGACCTGGGTGGCGAATTATCGCCAAAAACCGAATTACAGATGCTCCGGCTTGACGGTACATCGGTTTTGGTAGAAGGCAGGGGGGTCCAGACACTTGTCGATGGAAAACCTTCAGTACTCGTAACGATACGGGACATCACGGAGCGAAAACGGGCCGGGGAGAGACTCCTGGAAAGCGAACGGAAGTACCGCTTCCTTGCAGAGAACTCGCTCGATATTATCACTCGCTAGACCCCTGAATGTATTCTTACCTATGTCTCTCCGGTCGTTACTGCTGTTCTCGGGTATGCTGAGAATGAAGTACTGGGAAGATCCCTGCTTGAGATGGTTCACCCGGATGATCTTGGTGATGTTGTCGGGGATATACAGCGTATCATGACCACGGGGATAAAAAGCACTACCGCAAGCTTTCGCTTCCGTCACCGGGATGGCCATTATCTCTGGTTCGAATGCACAACAAACGTGATCCGCGATGAGCAGTCCAAAAAGATCCAGGAGCTCTTCAGTATATCCCGGGAGATCACCGAACGCAAACTGCTGGAGGACGAGCTCAACGCGGGTGCAGAGCGGTACCGGCAGCTTGCCGAGTGTTCACTCGATGCTCTTGTTATTACCGATCTCTCCGGTAAGGTGATCACGACAAACCAGGCAGCACTCACCTTGTTCGAAGTTGACGACCCGGAATCGTTTTACGGGTGTTCAGTGTTCCGGTTTGTTGCCCCGGAGTCGTTAGAGAACGCCCGGCGGGATTTCGAAAGTTTGAACCCGGAACGAATGGCGATCATGCAGACCTATACCGGCATCACCGCACGGGGAAACCGTCTCGCCATTGAGACGCTGGGACACCAGATCATGTATAAGGGGAAGCATGTGAACATCATATCCGTCCGGGATATCACGCTGCGAAAAAACGCACAAGAGGCTGCCCACAGAATGGATAGCGTCCTTCATGGATTTGCAACAGCCTCGGGTTTCCTGCTCACCGGCCGTTTAACCGACCCCATCCCCCGGGTTCTTGCCACCATCGGTGAAGCGTTCGTTGCGGATATCGCGTATATCTACCAGAACTCCCGCACTTCCCCTTCCGGCTCCCTCCTGCCCGTCCGGAAATTCCACTGGGTGGCAAAAACAGGCATGACGGATTCCTCCCAGTCCACGCACGATGCATGCGGGGAGAAGTTCTCCCGTGAATGGGCAGAGCAACTCTCTTCAGGAGCATGGGTAACCGGCACCCGGAGCAGATTCTCCGGACCTGCCCGGTGCATGCTTGACGAGATGGGCATCCAGTCGATCCTTATTGTACCAGTTCACGTCAGGAACAACTACTGGGGTTTTATCGGGTTTTCCGATACCCGGAATGAGAGGCTCTGGTCGGATACCGAGATTGAGATTCTCATGACCCTTGCTTCAACGATTGGGCTGGTGCTCGAACGGGAAAAAGGAACACGATAAAAAAATCAGAAACGGATGGTTCCGGAAAAGACCGTTTCTGCCGGCCCTTCCATCTTTGTGCCGCCTTTGAGGTAAATGACCAGGGGTCCGCCCTCGGTCTCGACTTTTACGATCTCTCCCATCAGACCGAGGTGGTGGACCACTGCCGCAGAGGTCGTTGCCCCGGTACCGCAGGAGAGCGTCTCGCCTTCGACCCCGCGCTCGAACGTCCGGATCCGGATGCTGTCGGTACCGGTCTTCTGGACGAAGTTGACATTCGCCCCTTTGGTAAATGATTCGTGGTGGCGGATGGGGGGTGCAAGCGCTTCAACATTGACGCTGTCGAGATCGTCTACCAGCACCACCGCGTGCGGGACACCGGTGTTGGCGGCATAGACCTCGAAAACACCAACATGCTCCTTGTATTCCCCTTCTCCTTTCGCAGGGATATCCGCCCTGCTGAATTTCGGGACGGGCATACTGATGGTGGCAACGAAGGTGTCATCACGATATGCCATGTCAACACCTATGGGTCCTGCAAGGGTATCGATGGTGCAGGTGCCTTTGACATAACCGGCATCAAAGGCATATTTTGCCAGGCAGCGGATACCATTACCGCACATCTCGGCTTCGCTCTGGTCGGGCTGGAGGATCCGCATCCGCAGGTTCCCGTCTGAAGATCTCATCAGGTACAGGACCCCGTCGGCCCCGATCCCGAACCTCCGGTCACAGTAGGTGGCTGCGAACCGGGCTTTCATCTCATCGGGAATGATCGTTTTCTCGTATTCGTCGATCAGTACAAAATCATTGCCATTGCCCTGTAATTTGGTAAAGGGTATCTCCATAGTTTCTCAACTTCCTTTGCGTGGTTAAACCCGCAGATCCGTTCGCTGTTGTCCGGTATTATTTTTTAAAACCTTAATTGAATTCCCCGATATCCCAGCCCAGATACTCCTTTATGATCACGTAGGCCATCTGGGGAGGGATTGCCCCCTGCTCGGTGATGATCAGATCGATAAACTCTGCCGGGGTGACATCAAACGCCGGGTTACGGACCGTGACATGGGGCAGGGTCCGGGCAATCTCGTCGGGTAGTACCTCTCCTGCGGGCCGTTCCTCGATCTGGATCTCTTCTCCCAGGATTGTCCGGGGGGCAAACTTGTACGTCTCGGCAGCCACGAGCACATTCACCCGGGCTTCGTACGCAGCATGGGCCACCTGCGAAGTGCCGATCTTGTTCACCACCGCACCATTCACGGTCACTGCATCGGCCCCAAAAATAACAAGGTCAATCTCTCGGATGAACGATCGCACAGCCGAATCAACAATGTAGTTCGTCTTAATGCCCGCATCATTGAGCGTCCGGATGGTGATGAGTCCCTGGTTTCTCGGGCGCACCTCGGTGGCAAAGACCTCGATCTCCTTTCCCTGCCGGTGCGCTTCTATGATACCCCCGAGCGCTACTTCCGAGTTGCAGTGCGTGAGGATCGTATCGCCGTCATGGATATGACGTGCGCCGAACTCCGCGATCTTCTCCACCGCATGCCGGGAGGACTCGATGAAGGTATCTGCCCGCTGGACAACCCCCGCCCGGGCCTCGTCTGCGGTCCTGGCCCTCCCGATACCGGCCATCACCATATGCACCGCATTCGGGAGCGAGACGGCCGTTGGCCGGGTTGCGACCAGCAGCTCAGCTGCCCGTTCCATCTCACCGGTAAATGCAGCAGTGATCGACGCCTTTGAACCCAGAGCCTGGTTCTTCAGGGCCTCAGCTGCGGCACGCGCAATCCTTCCCGCACCCCGGATCTCCATGCTCTTTATCTTCTCGGCAGTTTCAGTAGGAAACATCAAGCTTCATTGATCCAATGGAGATTCTGAAGTTATAAGTTTATTACCGGGTGCCCCATGTCGGTTGCTGTAGTCTTTGATAGTGCCGGAACGCTCCTGAACACCTACCGGGTGGCAAAGGATATCTGCCACAAAAAATTATTGCCGGGCATCGAGACCACCACCCTCACCTTCAGTTCACCCGACCGGGTCCTGGTCGTGCTGCCGGTGCAATCCAAGGAGATGATCAACACTCCGTCCGATACCCTTCTCTCGGAATATCTTGTCGAGCATGACATTGGATTCGGGGTGAGCTGCACACGCAAGATCACCACCGCAGAAGACATAGGAAATATTCTCTACGCAGACAAGCGGGCGCGGGTTGGCGATTTACAGGAGTGTATCCGCAATGTCTGGACGGTCTGCAAAGCCGAATCGGTAGTCACGATGAACAGCGGGGCGATCATCAATATGGCGCTGGATGCAGTTGAATTTACCATCACCGCCGGGGGCTGGCCGTTTGACGGGGCAAAAGAGACGATCACAGCCCTGCACCGGATGGGTGTCCCGACCTTCATCGCATCCGGCGACCGGGTCACAAAACTCGAGAAGATGGCAGACCATCTCGGGATTCCCCGGGACCGGGTCAACGGCGTTGCCACCCCCACGGTCAAAGCCCAGATCATCACGGATCTCAAAGCGGAATATGACAAGGTGCTGATGGTGGGCGATGGGATCAATGATCTCTGTGCCATGAAGAATGCCGACATCGCCATTCTCACCATCCAGCAGGCAGGAGACCGGCCCGAGGAACTCTATGCAGCAGCCGATTACGTTGTAAAGGATGTCAGTGCCGTGCTCCCCATTGTGCAGGAACTGCTCACCTCCCAAAAAGCAGTACGGTAATTTGCGATCGTGACGGTGTGATGCAGCATATAAAAGGTAATATGACACCAGTACCACATTAGATAAAAGGGAATTATGAAGGCTCAATTGATCACGGTCGACAACCTCTGCATGGATTTCGATGGCCAGAGGATACTCAAGAATATTTCTTTTGAGATCGCCGAAGGAGAGATCCTCGGGATTATCGGCAGGAGCGGGGCCGGTAAGACCGTGCTGATGCACCTGATGCGCGGCGTGGAACAGCCCCCCACGAGCGGCACTATCGTCTATCACGTGGCGGTCTGCGGCACGTGCGACTACCTGGATGTGGGGAGCTCAACGGGAAAACCCTGCCCCCACTGCGGTGCAAAGCTCACAGCGCTCAACGTGGATCTCTGGAACGAGAAAGACGAGGAACTGAGGCGCCGGCTCATGCGCCGCACCGCCATCATGTTCCAGCGCACCTTCGCCCTGTACGGCGATGACCGCGTGATCGAAAATGTCCTTCATGCACTTGACGATATCAACTACCCGCAGGACCAGGCAATCAACCGGGCAGCGGACTTAATCGACCAGGTCCGGCTCTCGCACCGGATGATGCATATCGCCCGGGACCTGTCCGGGGGTGAGAAGCAGCGGGTGGTACTTGCCCGCCAGCTTGCAAAGGATCCGTTTATGCTCTTTGCCGATGAGCCAACCGGCACCCTTGACCCGGGCACGGCCAAGATCGTCCATGCCATGCTCATCGAAGCGGCAAAGACCAACAATATGGGTATCGTGGTCACCTCCCACTTCTCGCAGGTGATCGAGGATGTGGCCAACCGCGCCATCCTTCTCGTTGACGGCAGCATAGCAAAACTCGGGGCACCCAAAGAGGTGATCGCTGAGTTCATGAAAGGGTGTGACGATACCGAGCAGTTCGATGCAGCGGAGATGGGCGAGCACGTTATGGTTGCCCGGGATCTCGTCAAGCGCTATATCTCGGTTGACCGGGGAGTGGTCAAGGCAGTCAATGGCGTCACCTTTGATGTCTCGACCAAGGAGATCTTCGGGATCATCGGCAAGAGCGGGGCAGGAAAGACCACGCTCTCCGGCATCATCGCCGGTCTTATCGAACCCACCAGCGGCGAGATCAACATCCGCATCGGTGAAGAGTGGATCGACATGACCAAGCCGGGGATCGATCAGCGGGGACGGGCAACCCCCTACATCGGTCTCCTGCACCAGGAGTACGACCTCTTCCCCCACCGGACCGTGCTCGACAACCTTACCGATGCGATCGGTCTTGAATTCCCCAAGGAGCTGGCCATGCGAAAGGCACTCGTCACGCTCAAGATGGCCGGGTTCACCGACGATAAGAGCAGGGAGATCCTCAACCGGATGCCTGCCCAGCTATCCGAGGGAGAACGGCACCGGGTAGCACTGGCACAGGTGCTGATCCGGGAACCCCGTATCGTTATCCTTGACGAGCCGACCGGGACCATGGACCCCATCACCAAGATCGATGTGAAGCACTCGATCCTCCATGCCCGCGAAGAGATGGACGAGACGTTCATCGTAGTTTCCCATGACATGGAGTTCGTGCGGGACATCTGCGACCGGCTCGCCCTGATGCGGGGCGGGAAGATCGTGCAGATCGGAAAGACCGCAGACGTGCTTGCGATCCTGACCGAAGAAGAGCGCAAGGTCATGACCCTGCCAGCTGCGTGAGTTGAGCAATGATCACCATCCATGTTGATGGAAAGAGGTTAGAGATCAGTGAGGGCGGCACGCTCGCATCTATCCTCTCCGGCCACGAGAAGGATTGCTGCGTGGCGATCATCCTCCCGGCCATAAAAGAGCAGGCCAAGACCAGCAGTCTGGCCATCACCACCACCGCTGGCGAAGTCACGATCGAAGTGCAGGGACAGGCAGCAGAATTCCTCGAATCCCCCGGTATCATCGAACAACTCGGACTTCCCTGGACCGACCGTTATGCAACCGCATTCGGGCCTTTTCCTTCCGGCATCCGCCCCGAGAGAAAACCCCATCTCTATGATCGCGGGGACGTGATCCTCGGGTGTGGCGGATATGAACCAGCCCGCTCCTACCTCATCTTCTCCCGGGTCCGGCATTCCGCAGACCACGGGGCAGATGAGAGTGGCGGGATCATGGGAACGATCGTGAGCGGCAGGGCAGTGCTCGATCGTTTTACATCCGGTGACCGTGTCACGAAGATCGAACCGGTCATCAGCTGGGCGGATACGAGCCGTTCGTTCACCACCACCGACATGAGCCTTCTGCTGGAGGACGGGATGCAGATCGTCACCCGCATGAAGATCATGGCACAGGGATATACTCCCGATAAAATTACTACCGAAGCTGCCGGCAGCGTGGAGCATATGCTGCTCGCCCTCCAGTCAGGAAAGTATACGGTAGGACGGGCAACGAGCACCCATATCCTCGACCAGCACCTGGCAGGAACCGAGGATGTGCCCAAGGAGTTCCGCCGCCCCCGCCGTGAAGGCACCGTTACCGTGCGGGCAGCAGGAAAGACCGAGGGCGGGGTCTACATCTACCGGGCAGACGTCCCCTCAAGTCTCGTGCACAGCGTGACCGGCCAGGTGGTGCAGGGTATAGAACTGGCAAAACTGGCCAGGGAACACGATATCTTTGCCGTCAGTGTAGAGCCGGCACGCATCGACCTGCTGGGTCTTCCCTTTGCAAAGGCTCAGGAGATCTGCATAGCCCGGGGGGTGACCCTGACTTCCGATAAGCAGGATGCTGCCCGGATTATTGTCTCACAGGAACCGGGCACGACCCTGGACGTGCTGGCAGAACGAGCAGTCAAGGTGACAACAGCCCCGTTGGAGAAAGTGATCGATATCACGCTCGATGATGCTGCCGCTCCTTCCAGCTGCGATGTCTTTCGCCGGATTACCGGCCTCCACCAGCACGATGCCGGCATGATGCCGGTCTTTTTTAAGTTCGATGACGTGGTTCTCTTCAAGCCGGAGATACCTGCCGGCCTGAAACTCAACCCGGAAAATATGCCAACCGATGAATCACCGGCAGCGGCACTCGCCATCACCAACGATTCCCGCAAAGGTACGGGGCTCGTCGGGGTGCGTCTCTCGGCCAACAGGGAGTTCGGCCCCACGTCTGAACCATTTGAAAGAACCAATATTATCGGGCGCGTGATCGATACGGACAAGCTCAAAAAAGTGCGGGAGAAAGAGACCGTGTATATCCGTGAGGTGAAGCAATGACTGCATATACGCCCACCCCATGTAGGGAGTGTAACGAAATATGTGATGGTGGAGTCCTTTGATATTACACCGGCAGACCTTGCGCTCCGGGGCTACGAGATCTCTAAAGGGGTGATGATCAAAGAGACCTGTTTTGGTCTGGTCATCAGCGGAGAAGAGGTAGAGGTTGACAGGATCGTCGCTGAACTGCGTAAGATCGATCCCGACCACATCTTTGTAAAAGACCGGGGCTTTCCTCCCGGGGATTCCCGCCGCTGCCGGGCAAATCTTGGCGGGGCCCGGCCCGGATACAATGGTTTGGAGTTCGAGATGTCGATCATCCCGTACGTCTCACACGGGCTTGAAGCGCTCAAAAACATTGATGAAAAGGCCGTGCCCCCCATGGAAAATCCACTGGAGCGCCCGTTACTCGATATCTACAAACTTAAAAAAC
>JBAXDE010000041.1:0-10875 GCA_037141115.1 Methanomicrobiales archaeon
AATTGGATTGGCGTTTTCGCGTTTAGTGGATCAAAAACGAATTGGCGAAAACACTTATTTTCGGCAGCGGTGATCCTGGGCCTGATGGTGCCACCCTCTTCCCCGTTAAAAGGGTGCGTAAGCCCGGCCAATACGTTCCTTGACCCGGGTGACACCGATGTCTTCGCTCTTTGCCCTATCACACGATCCCAGATTTGCACATTTGTGCAATAATGTATATATTTGTACAACGTAATGATTACGTATGCAGACAAAAATCCTCCTAGATGAGGAGCAGATACCAAAACAGTGGTACAATGTACAGGCGGACCTGTTGTCCCCACTCGCTCCGCCACTTCATCCCCAGACTCACAAACCCATAGGTCCTGCGGATCTGTCCGCCATCTTTCCGATGGAGCTGATACGGCAGGAAATGACTACCGATCGCCATATCGATATTCCCGAAGAGGTCCGCGATGTGCTGCGCCTCTGGAGACCCAGCCCCCTGTACCGTGCCCACCGGCTTGAAAAATTCCTAAAAACCCCGGCCAGGATTTACTATAAGTGGGAAGGTGTCAGTCCCGCTGGCAGTCATAAGACGAACACGTCTATTCCTCAGGCCTATTACAATATGAAGGCCGGGATTGAGCGGATTGCCACCGAGACGGGAGCCGGGCAATGGGGTTCTGCCATGTCCTTTGCAACGATGCTCTATGATCTTGAATGCACCGTCTATATGGTCAGATCGAGCTACACGCAGAAACCCTACCGGAAATCGATGATGCATGTCTGGGGTGCTGAATGTATCCCCAGCCCAAGCACCAAGACGAATGCCGGCCGCTCCATGCTTGAAAAAGATCCCGAAACCCCGGGCAGTCTTGGGATGGCCATATCTGAAGCAGTAGAAGATGCAGCATCCCACAGCAACACCAACTATGCTCTGGGCTCGGTGCTGAACCATGTCTGCCTTCACCAGACGGTGACAGGACTCGAATGCCGCGAGCAGCTGGCTATGGTTGATGATTACCCGGATGTCGTTATCGGGTGCGTGGGTGGCGGAACCAACTTCGCCGGCATCGGGTTCCCGTTTGCCGGTGACAAACTGACCGGGAAGCACAAGGATGTGGATATTATCGGGGCCGAACCGGCCTCCTGTCCTACGCTGACCAAAGGGCTGTTCACCTATGACCTTGCAGATGAAGCCGGTTATACTCCGCTTCTCAAGATGTTCACGCTCGGTCATGACTTTGTGCCGCCTTCCATGCACGCCGGGGGTCTTCGCTACCATGGGGATTCACCGATCGTCTCCCGTCTTGTGCATGATGGCGTGATGCGGGCAGTAGCCTATCACCAGAGTGAAGTCTTTGATGCAGCCCAGACTTTTGCCAGGACAGAAGGGATCATTGTCGCACCTGAGACATCCCATGCAGTAAAATGTGCCATTGATGAAGCACTCAAATGCAAAAAGAGCGGTGAGGAAAAGACGATCCTCTTCAACTGTTCTGGTCATGGCAATTTCGACATGACAGCATACGATGCGTATTATGCAGGGCAACTGGTGGACTATGAATACCCGGATGCTTTGATCAAGGAATCGCTGGCCCGGATACCGAAGATACAATAAGTTCTACCCAACAACACTTTTTTCATGAAACGCATTGGTCTCATTGTCAACCCGGTAGCCGGTATGGGCGGAGCGGTGGGGCTGAAAGGAACCGACGGGAATGTAGAAGAGGCCCGGCGCCGGGGAGCGGTCCCTCATGCCCTGGAACGGGCCCTGATTACCCTTGTCAGGCTTGCTTCGGAAAAAGGATTGCATTTTATCACCTGCTCCGGCCCCATGGGAGCCGATATCCTCCGGCAGTCAGGTTTTCCGGATTTTGAAATTCTGTATACTGTTTCCGGTGACAGCAGCGCACTTGATACGAAAGCCGCGGCCCGGCGGTTCATGGAGGCCGGTGTCGACTTGATCCTGTTCTGCGGTGGAGATGGGACTGCCCGGGACATCTTTGATGTAGTGGGTCGGGTGGTGCCGATCCTGGGCATCCCTGCCGGGGTAAAGATGTATTCTGCCGTTTTCGCCATCGATCCGCTAACTGCCGCAGAACTTGTGATAGGGTCCGATACAACGTCACTTCGGGATTCAGAAGTGATGGATGTTGATGAAGATGCGTACCGGGAAGGTGAACTGAAAACCCGGTTGTACGGGATTGCCAGTACACCGGTGCTGGCGGGAAAGGTCCAGATTTCCAAGCACGTATTTGAAGAAGGGGATGAGGAGCGGGCAAAAAAGGAGATTGCCCGCTTCGTCCGCGAGATCATGATACCGGATGTGCTTTACATCCTTGGGGCCGGAACAACTACAGAATCCATTGCCCGTGAGATCGGGGTGAAAAAAACCCTGCTTGGCGTGGATGCCGTAATGAACGGCAGGATCGTTGCCTTGGATCTGGATGAAAAAACGCTCTGGGCATTGCTTGAGCATGGGCAGGAAGCAAAAATTCTGCTCAGCCCCATCGGGGCGCAGGGATTCATACTTGGGCGGGGCAACCAGCAGGTCAGCGCCCGCGTGGTAAAACGAGTGGGAAGGGAAAATCTCATCATCGTTGCCACTCCGCACAAACTCCGTGAAACACCCATCCTCTACGTAGATTCAGGAGACTCATCGCTTGATGCAGCATTTGGCGACTCGGTGCTTGTGGTATCCGGGTATCGTATGGCCCAGAAAAAATGCATCTACCAGCGAGATCGCGGATAAAAAAAGGTTAGTTCTTCTGTGGCGCCTGCGGCGGTTTGAGCATTGTAAATGCGATAAGCAAACCGATCACTGCTAGGGCAAGTACAATGGGAAATACCCCGAGATATGATCCCGTTGATGTTTTGATGAATCCGGCAAGCTGGGGTCCTGCTATTGCCCCTGCACCATACGCGAGGAAGATAACCCCATAGCACCGGGGGTAATCGCACGTACCGAAAAAGCTGCCGGCAGTTGTTGGGGCGATAGCAAGCCAACCCCCAAGACATCCCCAAAGTACTGCAAATGCTATGATGTACACCAGCACGGACTGGATTTGCCACATCAGCAGGGATGCCATTGCAATGAGGACGAATGATACCATTGCCGCATTCCGGGGAGTGAACTTATCCGTAAGCGCCCCAAAGACGGGCCGCCCGCCTCCGTTGAAGGCCGCAAAGAACCCGACAAGCATCGTGGCAAGCCCTGTCTCAATGCCCACATCGGTACCCACCGGTTTTGCAATCGAGATGGCCATCAGGCCGGCCAGACAACCGATGAAGTAGCAGGCCCAGAGCGCATAGAATGATGAGGTTTTGAGCATCTGCGAACGGTTGAATTCACAGGTTACGTGCTGGCCCGCCACAGGTGCCGGAGGTGTCCATCCCGCAGGTTTCCACCCGGCAATCGGGAATTTCAGGGGCAGGGCCAACAGTATGGTCAGGATGATCATTACAATCCCGAAGATCCTGAATGTGTTCATCACCCCATAGGCGCTGATGAAAATTCCTGCAAGATTCGCTGTGATGAGTGCAGAGAACCCGAACCCCAGTACGGTGAGACCTACAGCGAGTCCCCGGCGATCCGGGAACCAGCGGGCCGACACTGCAACCGGTACCCCGTAAGCGATACCGACCCCGATCCCTCCTATGATACCATAAACAACATACAGCATTGGGACAGAGGTAGCAAACGATGCCAGCAGCCATCCGAGGCCGGTCAGAATCCCGCCAACGATCGTCACATTCCGAGGTCCGTACTGTTCTATGTATTTACCGGTAAACGGCATGGCTATAGCAAAGAATGCCAGAAAGACCGAGAACGGTAACAGGATGTCATTGGCCGTAACCTGCTGTCCCAGTGTGCCGGTAAAATACTCGGTAAGCGGCTTGACAAAGACACTCCATGAATAGATAGAGCCCAGGCACAGGTTGATGACCATGCCGAGGATAACAAGTCCCCATCGCCCTTTTTCCGGTTCCATGCCAAATATTTTTTCCTGTACTATATCGCTCATTTTTTCCTCAAAAAAAAAATTAAACTATTCCTCCAGTGTTGAGATGTCACCGGGATCCATACCCATCTCTTTTGCTTTTAAGACACGGCGCATGATCTTCCCGCTCCGGGTCTTTGGCAGTTTATCAACGAACTCGATCTCCTGTGGTACTGCGACAGGTCCCAGGGTCATGCGCACGTGATACATCAGGTCCTGCCTGAGTTTGTCGCTGGGGGAATGGCCTACCCGGAGGATAACAAATGCCTTGATGGAGTTACCCTTCAATTCGTCAGGTTTCCCGATAACTGCTGATTCTGCAACTGCGTGGTGGGAGACTAATGAGCTCTCCACTTCTGCAGTGCCGATGTTGTGGCCTGCAACTACGATAATGTCATCAGATCGGCCGAGGATCATGATATACCCGTCTTTTCCTTTCACGGCGAGATCCCCAACGGTGTAGACACCCTTTATTGTCTCCCAGTATTTGCGGTACCGTTCATCATCCTGCCAGACCGTCCGGAACATGGATGGCCACGGGGATTTGATAACCAGCAGCCCTCCGGTTCCCGGCGGGACCGGATTCCCGTCTTTATCAACCACATCGACTTCCACGCCGGGTATAGGTTTGCCGGCAAAACCCGGGCGCATGGGTTCCCCAATAATTGTTGTTATCATATGCATACCGGTCTCGGTCTGCCACCAGGTATCGAGAACCGGAATTCTATTCTTTCCAATGACCTGATAGTACCACTCGAACGCCTCCGGGTTCAGCGGTTCCCCGACGGATCCGATGATCCGCAACGAGCTTAAGTTATACTTGTTCGGCCAGTCTTCGCCCAGCTTCATGAACATCCGGATCGCTGTTGGGGCTGTATAGAAGATGGTGATTCTCTGTTCTTCGATTAACTTCCAGTAACTGCCTGCATCCGGAAAGTCCGGTGTGAGCTCGGACATGAATACCGTTGCTCCAACGGCAAGCGGGCCATATACCATGTAACTGTGGCCCGTGATCCAGCCTGGATCTGCAGTACACCAGAAAATATCCTGATCCTTGAGATCGAAGATGTATTTGCAGGTGTAGTACGTCCCCACCATGTAGCCGCCACAGGTGTGCACGATTCCTTTGGGCTTGCCGGTGGATCCGCTCGTATAGAGCGTGAAGAGCGGGTCTTCTGCATCCATGACTTCAGCCGGGCATTCCTGCGCTGCATTCGCCAGAATCTCGTTGAAATCCAGTTCGAGACCGGGTCTCAGATCAACCTGGGTATCCTGTCTCCGTAGCACAACAACATGCTCAACCGAGGAACAATCAACGATTGCTTCGTCAACAATCGATTTCAGCTGAATTGTTTTTCCGCGGCGCATACCGATGTCTGCGGTGATGACGACTTTTGCTGAAGCATCCTGAATCCGCATCTTGAGGGCTGCAGCTCCAAATCCCCCGAATACCACGCTGTGCATAGCACCGATACGGGCGCAGGCCAGCATAGCGATCATCTGCTCGGGCACGAGCGGCATGTAGATGCAGATGCGATCACCTTTCTCAACCCCGAGCTTTTTGAGTGCGTTTGCAAACCGCATCACTTTGCCGAGTAGCTGCTGGTAGGTAAAGACGCGTTCTGTGCCTTTCTCACCCCGCCAGATAAGTGCCGCTTTGTTGCGTCTCTGACTTTTCACATGGCGGTCAAGACAGTTTTCGGTGATGTTGAGCTGTGCATTGATGAACCACTTTGCATAGGGATAGTTCCACTCCTTCACCGCAGACCAGGGCCGGATCCATTCCAGTTCTAAGGCAATTTTCTCCCAGAACCCATCTTTGTCAGCCAGAAAATCATCATAGGCCTTCTGGTAGTCTCCCATCCATGAATTCTTTCGATACTGTGGGTCGGGTGTGTACGATTTCACATCATCGACGAGTTTTACATTAAAGTCCTCTGTCATGCTCCCACCTATTTTACACTATTAATCATGTTAAACATCGTATATATATCTTGTCGAAGTACCATTCGACAATCCTTTTTGCGGACTCATTTCATCGGAGTGATATTGGATAAAACCGGGTATTTTGTTGTCCCCAGAACATTGACGGGTTTTCCGTTTTGTTCACGTGTAGGATATAAAAAGGATTATCAGCCCGGGTTTTTCAATATAGGATTGATGCTCGAGAAATTCAAGGGGTGCCTGCTGGGTGCAGCAATAGGCGATGCGCTGGGTATGCCCAACGAGAGCGGTGCTCCAAACTTAAACAAGATGAAGTACGGGTACCGCCGCCCCTACAAGGGCCATCCCAACGATGGCCTGAATGCCGGACAGTATACTGATGATACCCAGATGATGCTCCTTGTCGGAACTCTCCTTGCAGACGGGAAATTCAATGAGGAGCGGTACATGACTGCACTCCGGGAACTCTACACACGGGGAAAACTCCGTTTTCCCGATGGGTCGGTTTCCACGGCATGTGAGCACCCGGTGAAAGAGAACGTTCCCCAGAAGGGAGTAAAATCCACCACCTCCGGCTGTCTTCCGATTGCGGTACCGTTTGCCCTGGCATTTCCTGATATGAACGAGGGCTGTGAACGGGCTGTACGGGCATGCAATGTCACCCACTCCCACCCGGCAGCTCACGCAGCAGTTTCAACCGTAGTAACCCTTCTTTATCATGCCCTTCACGAGAGCCCGGACCCTGTCGGAAAGGCTATGCACAAGGCACAGGCAGAAGATGAGGTGCTCGGCGGCAAGATTAGAAATGCGCTACTCCTGGAAAAAGAAGGGATGGAGACCGAAACTGCCCTGCTCAAGATTGGAAATGATGTCTCGGTGTTCCAGACCCTGCCGATGGCGTTCTTCCTGATCAGCAGGTATCCTCACCCGCCGGGTCTCCTCACCGTAGCCGCCAATACCGGGGGAAATACCGATACCATTGCATCCATCTGTGGCGCATATCTCGGGGCATCAAAAGGGATTGGGGCCCTTCCCGAAGATCTTCTCGAAGGTCTTGAAGACTGCCAGCGGATCGAACTGCTCGGTCAGCGCTTGCACAATCTCTGTTCCCGTAAAATGGAAAAGATGTAAATACGGTTTTATAATTTTTTTTCGGGCACTATTCGTGTTCATTTCACTCTCCTGCTTAACAAGCATTAAATTTTGACAGTCGGATACTATTTTATGAAAATTGCGATTATCGGGGCCTCCGGCTATGCCGGTGGTGAACTGGTTCGCCTGCTGGTCCATCACTCAACGGCAAAAGTCACGTGTGCCACTTCCCGCAAACTGGCAGGGACCCCTCTTGACCAGATCCACCCCCACTTAAAAGGGTTTACCAATCTCAAATTCGAGAATCCCGATATGGACGCCATCGATGCAGATGTGGCATTTCTTGCAGTTCCGCATACCGCAGCGATGACCTATGCCGGCAAGCTGCTGGAACGGGGGATCAAAGTCGTGGATCTCAGTGCCGACTACCGGTTGCCAAAAGAGATCTACGAGAAGGTGTACGGGGTCCCCCACACCGATTATTTCCCAGCACCCTATGGTATCCCGGAACTCCACCGGAAGGAGTGTATCAACGCAAAGTTCGTTGCAAACCCCGGGTGCTTCCCCACCGGTGCAACGCTTGCCGCTGCCCCCCTTGCGAAGTATGCCCACACGGTCATCTTTGACTCAAAGACCGGTGTAAGTGGGGCGGGGGACAATCCGTCTGCCACTACCCACTACCCCAATGTCGGGGATAATGTCGGACCCTATAAACTGACAACCCATCGCCATCTCGCCGAGATGAAGCAGGAGATCGCCGGCCTGGGTTCAAAGGCGAATGTGTATTTTACCCCGCACCTTGTCCCGGTGAACCGCGGTATCCTGACAACCGCCCACATCCTGGTCAATGAACCCCTTGAGCAGAAAGAGGTCGAGAAACTCTACCAGGATTTCTATAAGAATGAATATTTCGTCCGGTACCAGAAACCCTCGCTTGCTGCTGTCCGCGGGAGCAACTTCTGCGACCTGATGGTGGAGAGCGAAGGGCTGCGCATCGTAGCCGTCTCTGCGATTGACAACCTGGTAAAAGGGGCCAGCGGACAGGCAATCCAGAATATGAACCTGATGTGCGGGCTGCCTGAACGAGACGGGCTCGCCAGTGCAGGGATGCTCCCGTAGGTGACTAACATGCTGGTGAAAGACGCAATGACAAAAAACCCGGTGGTCTGCTCTGCCGGAACCCCTCTCCGCGATGCGGTGAGTCTGTTCCGGAAGCATCACATCGGCGGCCTTCCGGTGTTGGAAGGAAATGAGCTGGTCGGGATGCTTACCGAGTCGGATCTCATCTCGCTCCTCGAATCGGAACGAATATCAGATGATCTCTGGCTGCCGTCGCCTTTTGAGATCATCGAGATCCCGATCCGCGAGTATGTGAACTGGGAAAAAACCAAGCACGCCCTGCGCAATATTGGCGATATGCCGGCAAAGAAAGTGATGACGCATCACGTGATTACGATAACCGAAGATCAGGAAGTAGAGGAAGCAGCATCCCTGATGCTCAAAGAAGGCGTCACCCGCCTGCCCGTGATGCAGGGCAAAAAAATCGTCGGGATCCTGACCCGATCAGATATCATCAATGCAATCGGTGCATCCATGGATCCCAATGGAGCTGGAGAAGAATGACGTTACGGAGTATCTGTGCAGTCAAGGGCGTAACTGCGTTTGGCATGAAAGAAGGGAAGTTCGGTCTTGCCATGATTCGTGCAAGCGGAACTGCTGCCGGGGTCTTTACTGAAAACCTTGTCAAGGCAGCGCCGATCGAACTCATGCGCAAGCAGATCAAGAAAGGCACCATGGAAGCGGTGATCGCAAACAGTGGCTGTGCCAACGCCTATACCGGTAAACGCGGGTATGAGGATGCGGTTGCAATGACCGGGTTTGCCGGTGCAGCTCTTGGAGTCGAAGCAAATCAGATCGGGATCGCGAGTACTGGCGTTATCGGGAGATATCTCGATCTCCCGCTCATCGAGCGCCAGTGCAAACTGGTTGCACTAAAACTCGATCGCACGTTTGAGGCAGAGACCCTCACCGCACAGGCTATCATGACCACCGACCTCTACCCGAAGCATGCACTCGTGGAGAAAGAGTCGTTCTGCATTGGCGGGATAACGAAAGGAAGTGGCATGATCGCCCCCAACATGGGCACGATGCTGGCCTTCCTCTATACGGATGCCGAGATAGGGGCAAAACCGCTTTCAGACGCCCTGAAACTGGCAACAAAACGGACGTTCAACCGTGTAGTTGTCGATGGCGATATGAGCACCAATGATATCGCGCTCTGCACGGCAACCGGGGCAGCTGGTAAAGTGAATCCAAAAGAGTTTGCCGCTGCACTAGAAGAGTGCTGCCGGTCCCTTGCAATGCAGATTGCCGCTGACGGAGAAGGAGCATCGAAACTGCTCGAAGTGACCGTTACCGGCGCACCCAAAGAGGATGATGCAGCAAAGGTTGCCCGCACCGTCATCGAATCCCCGCTTGTCAAGACAGCGGTATATGGCGAGGATCCCAACTGGGGCCGCGTGGTTGCCGCAGCGGGCCGGGCCGGCGTGAAGTTCGATCCCAATGCGGTCTCACTCTGGATCAGCGACGGCGATGGGAAATACCCACTCGTGAAAACCGGCGAGATCATCGCCGATCTCAAGAATGCGAAAATGGCCATGCATGGCAAAAAAGTGATCTTCATTCTCGATCTTGCAGCAGGAAAGGCAGAGGCAACCGCGTGGGGTTGTGACCTGACCGAAAAGTATGTGGAGATCAACGGGAGGTACACCACATGATGAAACGCGAAGACGTACTCATGGAAGCCCTGCCGTATATCCAGCAGTTTCACGGCAAGACCATCGTGATCAAGCTTGGTGGCCATGCAATGGTCGACCCGGTAGTGCTGGAGAACGCGATCCGTGACGTGGTGCTCCTGCACTACGTTGGTATCCGTGTAGTCCTCGTGCATGGCGGCGGCCCGGAGATCTCCGAGAAGATGAAGGCCATGGGCAAGGAATCCGTCTTTGTCGGGGGCCTGCGGGTGACCGATCCCGAGACCCTCGAGATCGCCCAGATGGTGTTGGTAGGCAAGATCAACAAGGGAATTGTCTCCCTCATTACCAAATGCGGAGCCCGGGGGGTCGGGCTCTCGGGCAGTGATGGAAACATGATCATAGCAAAGAAGATGGAACTCCAGAAAATTGACGTCGGCGGTGTCCAGAAAGAGGTCGATCTCGGGCAGGTTGGTGAGATCGAATGGATCGATCCGGCAATCCTGAACACACTGCTCGATACACGGTACATCCCGGTTGTCTCCCCGATAGCGATCGATCGGCTGGGCGCGAGCCTGAATATCAATGCCGATACCGCAGCCGGTGATATCGCCGTAGCCCTCAAGGCTTACAAACTCGTGAATATGACGGATGTGGACGGGGTCATGGATGCCAAGCGGACGATGGTATACCGGAAACTGACCATCAGTGAAGCCAATGCCATGAGGAAGTCCGGGGCGATTGGTGAGGGAATGATCCCGAAAGTGAGCTCGGTGATCAAGGCTGTGGAAAATGGCGTTACGTATGCCCATATCATCAACGGTAACACCGAACACAATCTCATCCTCGAACTCTTTACCCGCGACGGTGTCGGGACAATGATCTCCTTAAAATAATTTTTTTTTAAAAAGTCAGCCAAAGACTATTTTATTGCCTGAAATTCTATACTACATTTAGGTTTCAATAATGGATAAAATAATTAAAATCGCTGCCGGAATTTTCATTGCTGTGGCTCTTGTCTGTGCACTTTTCTTTGTACAGCCCCGATAGTGTAAACAGTTTGCTGTAAAATCAAAAACGCCCTGATCTCTAATCATGCA
>JBAXDE010000042.1:0-10864 GCA_037141115.1 Methanomicrobiales archaeon
GACGACGGGGTTGTTCTCAAAGCTGACCCGTGTTTTTCGAGAGGATACCGCATTTCAACCATTTTTTAATCTTCCGTCCGTGGGGAAAATTGTGAATCTGATAATTACAGTATACAAAATACCCGCATAGGGGGTGTTTGAATAGGAAAATAGGAAGATTATGACTTCCTGTTCAGACGCCGAGGGGGAGATTTGAACTCCCGAGGCGCGAAGCGCCAGTAGCTTTCGAGGCTACCGCCTTCCCGGGCTAGACTACCTCGGCATATGGTTCTCTTATTTTTTCCATCAATTGTTCTAATAGTTATCTGAATGCCCGCACATGTTCTGCTTCCTACTGCAGTAATGTACTGGATGCAAGAACCCTGCAAGAACGATTATCCTGTAGATTATGTGTTCAGAAATGCTGTGCAGGAATATCAAAAGTGCAGGAAAAAATATTGGGGGTGGAGAAATGAGAAAATTACATCATGCCTGGCGGCATTGCGCCCGGTCTTGACTGGGTAATCATCATATCGTCCACACGGATGAGCATAACGGCAGTTTCGGATGCACTCTGGATTGACTGGCGCTTTGACCTGAGCGGTTCAATGACACCTTCAGCGAGCATGTCGATGATGGTGCCGTTATAGACATTGAGCCCTGCATTCTTCTTGCCTTTTGAATGGACATTCTTGAGCTCTACTAATTTATCGATCGGGTTGAATCCTGAGTTCTCGGCGAGTGTGCGGGGAATGGATTCGAATGCCGCTGCATAGGCTTCGATAGCAATCTGAACCCTGCCGCCCATGGTTGCTGCATAGTCCCGAACTTTCATGAGCAGTTCAGTCTCGACTGCGCCGCCACCTACTACGTATGTGCCATCTTCCATGGCGTCCATTACCACCCGGGTACCATCAACAACTGCGCGCTCGAGCTCTTCAAGGAGGTAGTCGCTGGTTCCTCTCAGGAGGATGGTGATGGTCTTGGGGTTCTTGCATCCGGAGATGCGGGTGAGGTTGACGTCATTGTCTTCCTCAACAAGCTCTGCAATGCCGAGATCCTTTGAGGTTAAGGATTCTGCCTTGTTAAGAATGGTAGCATGCAGTGCCCGTGCTGCGTATTTCATGTCCGCTTCAGGGATGTCTTCCATGGCAAGGATACCGCTCTTTGAAAGGTAGAACTGAACTGCGTCTGCAATTCCCTTCTGGCAGAGGAGGACATTTGCGCCGCTGTCAATAACTGCATCTGCAAGTTTCTTGAGCGTCTCTCTCTCCTGCTCGCTGAACGCAGAGATCTGATCTGCATTCGAGATCTTGATCTTTGCCTTGACCTGTGTTTTGGTGATCTCCATGGGGGTAGCAATCATTGCAACCTTTGCCTTTACAATCTTACGGGGCATACCGTCATGGACGCGGGTCTTGTCAAGGACAACGCCGCGGATCAGTTCAGCATCGTCCATTGACTTACCCTTCTGCTTCTTGATCATTACGTCGTCTTCATTGACCACATATTTCGTGCCGGTCTTCTCGGCTACTGCCATGACTGCATCAACGATAATGGCATCAAGCTTGTCTTTTACGCACTCAATTGATTTGCCGGTGATTGCAGTGTCGGCAATCTTTAAGAGGGTTTTCTGGTCAGTCGGGTCGACTTTGTGGGAGAGGCTGTTGACAATCTCGAGTGACTTTTTCATGCCAAGGCGATAACCTTCAGCAATGACTGTCGGGTGGATGCCCTGTTCGAGCATGGTCTCTGCCTGTTCCATCAGTGCGCCGACAAGGATGACCGCAGTGGTGGTGCCGTCGCCGACCTCATCGTCCTGGGTCATGGCAACTTCAATGACCATCTTTGCGCCGGGGTGCTGAACGGCAATCTCGCTTAAGATTGTCGCGCCATCATTCGTAATCACAATATCCCCAGTGGAACTGACAAGCATCTTGTCCATTCCCCGTGGGCCAAGGGTTGTCCTTACAGCTCCGGCTATTGCCTTTGCTGCGGTAATATTCGAGCGCTGGGCTTCTTTGCCACGATTCCGCTCTACATTTTCTTTTAGAATGATAATTGGCTGTCCAGATAGCATAATGGATTCTCCGATGATGTAAAAGGTGGAATTGAACTTCTATATATAATTGTTGAGAGGGGCTCTAAAAAAGAGAGGTATCAGTCGATTCGGGAGATTTTGAAGAGGGAATATACGGGAACTCCTTCTACATCAGTGATGCCGCGCTTATCAAAGATCACCCAGATGGCAACCGGCTCTGCATTGTGCTTTTTTAAGTATTTCACCACTTCATGCATGGTTTTTCCTGAAGTGATCACATCATCGACGATGATACAGCGTTTACCACTCACCGGGGCAAAGTTCCCGCTGATCGATCCCATGGGTTTTTCACTCTGGTTCTGTTTTGCCGGGTGGTAAATTGAGAGTTGTGCAGCTTCCTGGACCGCAATGATAGTTGCAAGTGGAATCCCGGAAAGAGCAATACCCACAATAACCTCTGCGGCAGGAGACGAGGGGGCATCAGATCCCTGGTCCTGGTAATATCTCCTGAGCAGCATAAGCGCTGTCTCTTCAAGAAGGGGGGCCTGGCTGGATACGGCAGACCAGTCGATATGCACATCTTTTGGGGCGGTTGTTCCTTTTGCCTGAGTGAGAAGCCATGTCACGGTTTCCATGGACAATGAGAGTTCATCAGCAATCTGACCCGGACTGTGCCCCTCAGCAAGGAGCATCTTTGCTCTGCTAATCAGATCGTCAAGGGAAGACATACCAGAGAGGTTCGCCGGAATCTATTTAATCTTTCTTTTAATTGCGGAGCCACAGATGAGGCATTCACCATCATGATCAAAGTACCTGCCGCAGCCGGTGCACCGGTATTTCCAGTGGATTCGTTTCGCTTTTCGCTGGAGGATGGGATGTATCTTCACATTAATAACACTAGCAACATTCTGGATGGCAAAATCATCGGTATAGAGAACTGCATCCGTTTCGAGTGCGAGAGCCAGCAGCTCGCAGTCAGTATCGGAGATTACCCCGGCGTCCCGTGTTTTTTTTGCAGCTGCTCTCACTTTCTCCATGCTCTCTGGTCCCGGTGACATTACCCGGAGTCCTTCAGCACATAACTTTTCAAACTTACCTTTGGACCGGATATCACGCAGTTCATCACATACAGATGGTGTTGTAAAAATCTCCCCTTCTACCGGGCATTCAGAGAAAAAAACACTGGCATCAAGAATGGATTTCATACGGTTACCAAAAAGAAGAACATGGATAAGGTGTAGTTTGTCATTTGAGCCCGGTTACCTTTTTGTGTTGGTTAACAGTGCATGGGCAATCTGATCCGCTGCAGAGATCTTACTGCACCCGCGTTCAATGGTATCACTGCATATAACGTCTCTGATTCCCGCCTCCATAAGGCGGACATAAGCGCCCCCGGTAAGCACACCATGCACGCATGCAGCGTGAACATCCCGCGCTCCCTGTCCATAGAGCATGCCGGCAGCAGTGGCAATCGTTCCTCCGGTTGATATGATATCATCTACGATGACAACCGAGCGTGATACCGCAGATAATGCCTTGGGTGCCATAGTCACCAATTCACCGCTCAGGCGGGTCTTTTCGAGATGATCATACTCCCACCCACCTGCGGATGCCACCTCCCCGGCGAATGCCAGTGCGCCTTCATCAGGAGCAAGGATGAGCGGATTACTCAAGCCGAGCGTTTTGATGTATGTGCCAATATCCGTTGCAAGGGAGATGTTACGGGCGGGCGTTCCGAAAAACCTGAGCACGTCGGGTTCATGGATATTGACCGTAATGCATTCTGAAACGCCCCTGCTTATTGCTCTGGCTACAGCACGGGCACTGAGGGGCTCTCCCTTACGAGTCTGCCGATCCTGCCTTGCGTATCCCATATAGGGTATAACGAGCCTGATATCCGAATCCTCACATGCGTCGATTAACAGGAGTAACTGGACCAGGGCATCGTTGTCTACAACACTGCTGACGATAACGGTTTCATTATCCAGCTCTCCGGTAACAAGATACAGTTCGCCATCAGGAAAGCGGGAGTATTTAACCTCGACAACGGTGGTTTTTTGCGCCCGGGCAACGCGTGTGGCAAGTATCTGGGATTTTTCAGTGCAGATCACTTTCATAGTATCGTATCCTGATCGAAGACGAGCAGTAATTCTTATTCTTAATTATGGTCTATTCGTGATAATAAACTCAATCAGATATTGTATTTTTCTGCGATTTTTTCGCAATGAATTATTTAAAAGATCTCTGCAGGACAGTTTTTCCGTCAACGATGTGATCAGCTGAAAGTACTTAAACTATCATAGGACAAATTATATGAAAATCTTAAGGCTAAAAGAGGTCTAAACCGCAATGGAAATACCTGAGCAAATCCCCCCGCAGCAAAATGAAATAAAACCCGCATCGCCCGAAGCGGAGTCTACGGAAAGTGTGGGAGCAACGTCATCAAAAATTGAAGTACCTGCAAAATTGATCGATCAGGTCATCGGTCAGGAACATGCCGTCGAAGTGATCCGAAAGGCCGCTATTCAGCGAAGGCATGTCATGATGATTGGCAGCCCCGGTACAGGTAAATCGATGCTGGCCAAGGCAATGGCTGAGCTGCTGCCCAAAGAAGAACTCATCGATATCATGGTCTATCCTAACTCCGATGACAACAACAACCCGGTGATAAGGACTGTTGCCGCAGGACGGGGAAAACAGATCGTTGCCGCTCATAAAGCGGAAGCCAAGAAAAAGATTCAGTTCCGGAATATTCTCCTTTTCCTCGCCATCATTGCTATCGGGGGATATGCGCTTATCACCGGTCAAATTCTCATGGGTCTGATTGCGGTTGCCTTTATTTTCATGGCATTCCGCTACAGCATTCCTCGTGAGGAGGCAATGGTTCCCAAGCTGCTTGTGTCGAATGATACCAAGAGTGTTGCACCCTTTATTGATGGTACGGGTACGCATGCGGGAGCCCTTTTAGGCGATGTGCGCCATGATCCTTTCCAGAGTGGAGGACTTGAAACCCCCTCACATGACCGGGTCGAGGCTGGTGCAATTCACCGTTCGAACGGAGGTGTTCTTTTCATCGATGAGATCAACACGTTAGATCCGCACTCCCAGCAGAATCTCCTCACAGCACTCCAGGAAGGAGAATTCCCTATTACCGGGCAGAGTGAACGGTCGAGCGGTGCGATGGTCCGGACAGAACCCGTACCTTGTAAGTTCGTTATGGTTGCGGCAGGAAACCTTGATGCAATCCAGGGTATGCACCCGGCACTCCGTTCACGTATCCGCGGATACGGGTACGAAGTGTACATGTCAGAGAGCATGGAGGATACCGAGGAAAATCGGGAGAAGTATGTCCGTTTCATTGCTCAGGAAGTCAAAAATGACGGCAAGATCCCGCACTTTGACCAGAGTGCGATCGATGAAATTATCCGGGAATCCCGCAGGCGCTCCAACCGCAAAGGGCACCTGACCCTCAAACTCCGTGACATGGGAGGTCTCATCCGTGTTGCAGGAGATATCGCCCGGCAGGAGGGCGCAGTGATCACCACTGCCGCTCATGTTATTACGGCAAAAGTAACTGCCCGGTCAATTGAAGATCAGGTATCCGATGAATACATCCGGAGAAGTCGTGAATATGAGCTTACCGTCATAGAGGGAACCCGTATCGGGCGTGTTAACGGGCTTGCCGTCATGGGGACCGATTCCGGTTCAGTACTTCCGATCATGGCAGAAGTCACCCCGGCTCAGGGTGCAAACGGCTCCGTAATTGCAACCGGTATGCTTAAAGAGATTGCACAGGAATCGATCAAAAATGTCAGTGCGATCCTCAAGAAATTTACTGGAAAAGATGTGAAAAACATCGATCTCCACATCCAGTTCATTGGTACCTATGGCGGTGTTGAAGGAGACTCCGCATCCATCAGCGTGGCAACTGCTGTTATCAGTGCAATTGAAGGCATCCCCGTCCGCCAGGATGTTGCGATGACAGGTTCGCTTTCTGTACGTGGAGATGTCCTCCCAGTTGGCGGCGTAACCTACAAGATCGAAGCAGCGGCAAAAGCGGGTATCAAGATCGTTCTTATCCCCCGTACAAACATCAATGACGTACTGATTGAGGAACGGTACAAATCCATGGTTACTGTAATTCCAGTTGATACTATTGATGATGTCCTCAAGATTGCCCTCGTGCCGGAGAACTCTGAAGGATTCCTCATAAAACTAAAAAATATGGCGATTCGTTCGACTGCAATGATTGCAGACGCAACCGTTGTCAACAACCCGGTGGCATGAACCACATGCCCGGCATCACTTATTTTGATCTGCGCCATGTAACCGGCCAGATAACCCATATCGACATAGATAATGGCATTTTTGAGTCTGCAGGAACTACGTTCTTTAATAAAGCGGTTCTGCGGGTCATCAGCAACGCTGGCTGGGGAATTCTCCAGATTGATAATTATCAGCCATGTACTGGCAGTAAATTCGATGAACTGTTACAGAGTGCCGGTAAACTCTCTTCCATAACGCAGGAACAGGTGATTCTTGGGGAAGCTGCCCGTGGCGTGCTTGCTGTTCCCACAATGAAAGTGGATCCTAGGACGGTCAGCATCGAGGAGAAATCCGCGATTTTATCAGAGATTGAGAAGGGGGCTATTCATCCATCTGTGGTGAACCGTCGTGCAAATTACATTGAGCGAGTGGAGCAGGTGGAGTTTTCAGACAGTTCCGGAAATGAATATGCCTACGAGATGTGTCGTTCAGGATTCAACGTGATGGCCGTAGCCTCAAGGAATGGCAGCACCCAGATGGCTTCTGAACGGGAACATTCCATCCATGGGTTTAACCTCCGGTCTCATTTGGATCTCGGGAAAAAAGCCGCTGATATCGCGGTAGCGTTGCTCGATGCAAAATCTGCCCATGGGGGGAAGATGAAGGCCATTCTCGATCCGGAGCTGGCGGGTGTGTTCGCTCACGAAGCGGTTGGTCACGCAAGTGAAGGCGACCTGATCCAGGAAGGGAATTCGGTTCTGCAAGGTAAAAACGGGCTGAAGATTGGGAATGATTTGCTCACGATTGTGGATGATCCCGGTATTCACGAATTCGGGTTTGATCCCGTTGATTCGGAAGGTGTGGCTGTGTGCAGGACCGAGATCATTAAGAATGGTATTGTCAATGCATTCCTCCATAACCGGGAATCTCTGGCCGCAATTGGTGATGGTGTAGCAGGGCACGCCCGTGCAATGCCCGGAGAACCACCGCTCGTCCGGATGAGTAATACATTCATTGAAGCGGGTGATGCCACGGATCACGAGATCTTTGAGGAATGTAAAAATGGTATTTTCCTCAAAGGTTCCCGCGGTGGACAGGTAGATCCCGGGCGGGGTGTTTTCCAGTTCAATGCAGAATACGGGTATCTTGTGAAGAACGGGGAATGTACCGGTATGGTGCGGGATGTCTCTCTTTCAGGGGATATTCTGACAACCCTGCATAATATCGTTCTCTGCGGGAACAAACGTATGATGAGTCCGGGATATTGCGGGAAAGGCGGGCAGAGTGTGCCGGTGAGTGACGGGGCTCCAACAATTCTCCTGTGCGATGCGGTGGTGGGCGGCAGTGGAATGGATTGACCAGGTAATACGCGAAGGGCAGAAGAGTGTCGATGAAGTCGAAGTCTATTATGTGCAGGGCAGGAGTATATCTGCTGACCTGAAGCAGAAGAAGATTAACCTTGCTTCCGCTTCAGAAGACTGCGGGCTTGGCATCAGGACCATCCATAAGGGCCGGATTGGATCATCGAGTACAAATGATCCCGTTCACTGGAAGGAATGTCTGGATGCTGCTATCGCAAGCGGCCATCTCGCAACCCCCCTCCCCTGGAATGGATTGCCCCCGGTGCATGACGTTTCTCAGATCCCGCTGACATTTGATCCGTCAATGAAAGTTGAACCCGCTTCAGCACTTGCCCTGCTTGAGCAGATGCTTGCAGGTGCAGAGGAACATACCGCCGATGTTACGGCCGGATCTGCCGGACTTTCCACAGCAACCGTGACCCTCGCCAACAGTAGTGGCGTACACTATACAGATAATCACACAGGAGTCTCGCTCTCGCTGGAAGCAATTCACGGACAGTCAACAGGTTACGAATTTGATCATTCCAGTTTTATCGATAAAGTCGATCCGTTCCATGTGGGGGAACGTGCAACCTTCTTTGCTCATGAATCTGCGGGAGGAAAAGAAATACCCACAGGGAATTATGAGATCCTGCTTTCCCCGCTTGCATATGCTGAACTTCTTGGTGGCGTGTTTATACCTGCACTGAACGGTCGGAATGTGCATGCAGGCAGATCCCGGTTTGCACAGTCATTGGGAGAATCTGTAACCGATCCGTCAATTTCGATGTATGATGATCCATCTCTGCCCGGTGCAAGTGGAAGTGTGACCTGGGATGCAGAAGGCATGCCGACACACCGGATAGATTTTGTCAGTGACGGTGTGCTGAAAGCCTTTGCCTATGATCTCAAAACCGCTTACCGTTATGGAAAGACCAGTACGTCTAGTGCGGTTCGGGGAGGGTACGGCGGTGCACCGGGAATTGGCCACCATAATTTTGTTGTAGATGGAAAACGCAGCAATGTTGCAGATGAACGTGTTGTCTACGTGCACAGCGTTGTCGGGGCTCACACGGCAAACCCGATGAGCGGGGAGTTCTCCGTTGAACTTTCCAATGCCTTCTGGATGAACGAGGGGGAGTTCCAGGAACCGATCCGGAGTGCCATGTTGTCAGGAAACGTCTTCTCCCTGCATAACGAGATCCTCGGTATAAGCCACGAATCCCGTTCAATGGGCTCGTTGATTTTGCCTTCGGTTAAAATAAATAAGCAGCGTATCATTGGTAAATAGAGGAAAACAGGGTTAATTATGAGCGCGGTACTTGTTGCAATTCTTCTTGTCGTAGCAATTGTTGCTATTGTCTATTATCTGGTAAAAAAGTTCATGGTTCTCGTGGTCAACGCGATCCTGGGAATCATCCTGTTATTTATTCTCAATTTCCTGCATGTTATGCAGTGGATGGGAAAGCCGGATCTCGGATACGGCTTTGCGACAGTGCTCCTCTCTGCACTCGGGGGACTGCCAGGAGTATGTATCCTCATTTTGCTGGATATCCTGGGTATTACCCTGTAAATCCAATAATTTTTAAAACACTCTTTTCCGGGTGTTAATGTATCAATTACCCGAATCGCAGAAGCCCTCTTTTTAGGTTTTATACAAAAAAAAGATTTTTTAAAAAACATTTGCTTCTGAATAAACCATGACCTGGTCCTGCGCAATCTCATACGGTTTGATCTCACGGGAATGAGCGGACATTCGCATCTTGACCACTTCGAGGGCAAGGTGGACATCGGTCAAGTCGGAAGGGCGGACATACCGGAGCAGTATCACAGTATCAGACAGGTACTCGATCAGCCCGTGCCGGCTGGAAAACACATTGTCCCGGTGAGTTTCTGATGTCATCATGATCGTGCAGTTCCGATCACGGAGCCCTTCGATAAACCGGTACATCTCCTGCCTGCGTTCTGAATCGGTATCGAACAGGTCTTCAAAGAGGGATATCGGATCGATCACTACCCGGCTGGCCTTCACTTCTTCGATGAGTTTGGGCAGTTCGTTTTTGATCCGGTTGTTGGCAACATTGAAATCCGTTGGATCCAACTTGATGACAAAGAGGGATGTGTTCAGAAAAGGGGTGATATCCCATCCCTTTAGTTTCATATACGAGAGAATTCTCTCTTCGCGTTCTTCAAGGCTGATGTAGATGATCTGCTCTCCTTTTTTCAGACCGTCCCATACGAATTCAAGGGAAAAGGTTGTCTTCCCTGTACCGTAAGTACCGATAATTGCACAGATGCTGCCAGGAATCAGCCCTCCGCCCAGCATATCATCCAGACCAAGGATTCCCACCTTAACCCGCTCGGGACTCATATGACCACCCGTATATTGCTCACTTCAAAACCACTGGTAGTTGAGATGCGGACTGCAAATTTCACGAGATCCCGTTCTTCAAGGTGTGGCATAACACCCCTGAACTTTTCAAAATACATCACCCGTTGCCTGCGGGAACCCGTACTCTCCTCCCATTTGAAAAGCATCACCGCATCGGCAATATCAGAAAGTTCTTTCTCCTGCATTGAATTCAGGATACCCCGGGTGAGCAGCAGGTAACAGGTAAGGCCCCGCTCTTTTGACACCCGCTGCAAACCCCGGAGGAATCCTGTAAGGTTTGACCAGCTGTTGGGTGTATTGGATTGTGTTGCAATATCCGTGATGGAATCCATGATGATAAGACTTTGCGGTTTTACTGTATTGATAACGTTTGCGAGCTGGACAAAGACATCTTCATGACCCGCTCGCTTTTGCATTCTGGTTAGGATGTTACTATGACTGTACCACTCATCAGGAACAACACTGCTGTCAAAATAGAGTTCGGATAGGTCATCGAACTGTATAGAATCTACCAGCTGGTTCACATTATCGAAGTGCAACGACGTGACAATCTCCTGTTTTACATCATCCTTGAGCCGGGTAAAGGTGATATACCGGAGTTCTTCCGGAGCCGGTTTATCCTGTAATGCACCACGACTTTTTGCATCCAGGTGATTTACGATCGAACTATATACAAACTCGTTGCTGCCCGCTCCAAGATCCCCAAGAAAAAGAATAACAGACCCCGGAGGAACTCCCCCCTCAAGAATCGGATCAAGAGATGAGATCCCGGTAGGCATCTTTTTACTGATAAATTCGTATCCCCTCCAAAAAATAGGGCAAACCAACCTTTCGGGTTTACTGGCA